>JANWLJ010000061.1 GCA_025450955.1 Polyangium sp. (in: bacteria)
GAAGCTGCGGCGCAGGCATCTCCGGCGCTTCTAGCACGGCCGCGCCCGCGCACCAAATCGCCGGCGGCGTTACAAGGTGCCGAGGAAGGCGACGAGCGCGTCGCGGTCGTGCTTGGAGAGGTTGCGGAACGCCTCGCGCGCCGCTTCGCCCTGGCCGCCGTGCCACAAGATCGCCTCGGCGAAGCCGCGCGCGCGCCCGTCGTGAAGGAGAAACAGATCGCCGTCGATCGACTGCACCAGGCCGAGGCCCCACAAAGGCGGCGTGCGCCACTCGCTGCCACTCGCCTCGAAGTCGGGGCGGCCGTCGGCGAGCCCGGGCCCCATATCGTGCAGCAGCAGATCGGTGAACGGACGGATGATCTGGTTCGACAGCTCGGGCCAGCCGTCGAGGGTTCCGGTCGTCATCTTGGGAATGTGGCAAGAGGCGCAACCGATTTGCGAAAACAGCGCCTCGCCGCGCAGCGCTTGCGAATCGTCGAGGCCGCGGCGCGCGGGGATGGCGAGCCCGAGCGAGTGGACCACGATTGCGTCGGCGAACAGCGGCTGCAGGTTCGGCTGGGTGATCGACTCCGGCGCGCTGTTGCACGCGGTCTGCGACGGCGGGCAGTTCTCCGTCGGATAGAGCGCGTCGGTGATCCCGATGTCGCCGCGGAAGGCGCCGAACGACTGCTGCTCCAGGCTCGGCTCGTTGGCCTTCCAGCCGAAGCGTCCGAGCACGGTCGATTGACTCTTCTCGTCCCAGACGTGGTTCGGGTGCCCGCCGTTTTGCGCCGCGAAGCCGAGGATGGTTTGTTCATCGACCGCTTCGAGCAGCCCGAGCCCGACCACCTGCGGCGCCAGGCGCGGCGAGATCATGATCCCAGGCGCGAGCGGTCCGAAGCTCAGCGCATCGATCGAGTAGGTCGGCGCGCGCAGCGAGTAGGGCGCGCCGTCGGCGTAGGCGCCCGGCATTTCGGTGTACGAGACACGCGGGGTGCCTTCGGGCGGCACGCCGAGGATCGCGTAGGGATTGAGCTGGTCGCCGTAATTCGGATCGGGAAGCGGGCCGCCGTGCGGATCGTTTCCGGGCGCGCTCAGGCGAAGGAGGAGCCCAAGGAACGCCTCACCGTCGCTGGTCGGCGGTGCGCCGCGGCCGTTGTTGTCGTGGCAGGCGGCGCAGGCGATCGCGTTGTAGGTCGGGCCGAGCCCGTCGTTGCCCTCGGGCGAGGCGGGCGCGGTCACCCAGTTGCGGTTGAAGATCCCGTCGCCGACCTGAAACGGACCGCGGTGCGCGGTGGTCATGTTGCGCAGCGGATAGGCGAACGCCTCGTCGCCGTCGTCGAAGATGGTGGTGTCGCCGCCGAGGAGCGCGAAGCTGGGATCGTCGGCTTGCGGGCGGCAGGCGGGCGCGAGGGCGAGCGCGAACAGCGCGGGGAAGGTGGCGAAGGCGAACCGCGCGCGCGAGCTCATATGTTGATGGTGATGCCGAGCACCTGGGCGACCTGGTCGATGGTCGCCTGCACCGGCGAAAAGGCGTCGATCGCCGCCTGCACCTTGTCGTGCGCGTCCGAGCCGACCGGCGAGAGCACCGCGTGATCGAACGGCGGCGGAATCGCGGCGAGCGCGGCGCGAATCGCGCTGAGCTCCTGCCGCATCTGCATATCGAGCGCCGGATTTTTCGCTTTCACCAGATCGGACAGCGACGGGCCGGTCATCATTTGATACCGGCCGAGATAGACATCCTCGACGCCGAGCGCGTTGGCGTTGAGATCGGTGAAGGTGCTCTCGCTGAAGCACGACTCCTCGTCCTTGCGATCCTGGGTCACGTAGGGATCGCTCAGCCGCTCGTAGAAGAGCTCCGAGATGGCCATGTTGGAAAAGCCGCGCAGCATCTTGGTGAGCCCGTCTTTGGGCGCGCCGGCCACCATCATCGCGCCGTAGCTGGCGGGGTTCGTGAGGTCCCACAGCCCGTCGAGCCCCTGCATGTCGGAGAGCAGCAGATCGGTGGCGGTCTTGAGATAGGTGCGGCGGCGATCTTGATTGGCCGCGGTGCCGCCGTCGACGAAGTCGGTGTAGGGGCGCTGGCCCGGCCCCGCGGTCTGATCGACGCGCTGTCCCCACAAGAGAAATTCGATCGCGTGAAAGCCGGTCGACAGGTTCTCGATCCCGCCGCGCTCGTCGGAGACCGCCAGCACCTGCGCGGTGAGCTGCGGATAGTCGGTCGGGTCGTTGATGATCCCGCCGTTCGGGTTGGTGGTGGTGTAATCGATGAAGCTCTCGTCGATCGGCCACTCGTTCATCCCGCCCTGCGCCTGGTCGAGCGGGCCGCCGTAGAAGCGGCTCACCTCGCACTCGCCGTAGGGCGGGCGCGCCGCCAGCCACGCCTGCTGCGCCGCGACCAGGCCCGCCGCGCTCGGCGCTTGCACGAACGCGTTGACCGCGGTTTGCAAATCCGAAAGACGCGCGATCACGTCTTTGTAGTTGGCGTCGAGGTTGACCGCGTACTCATGCACCGCGGCCGCTTCGGGATTGGGCGCGCTGCAGGCCGAGACCAGCGTGACGAGGGCGAGGCCGGTGTAGAGGCGCATCACGCTCCTACGATACACCGCGCCGGACGGACGTGTTACCGTTTGGGCGGATGCGCACCTCGGCGCCGCTATGGCTCGCGCTCCTCGCGTGTTTATTCGCCGCGTGTCACGGCGCGCCTGCGAAGCCGCCGCCTCCGCCCTGCACCTTCGTCTGCACCGCGCCGAGCTTGAGCCGGCTCGATCTCCTGGCCGGCCAGCCGGGCGGGCCGGGTTGGGTCGACGGCGTGGGGGCGGCCGCGCACTTCGCCGATCCCTGGAGCCTGGCCTCCGACGGCGCGGGCCATCTGTTTTTAGCCGACGGCAACATGATCCGCGCGGTCGATCTGGCGAGTCGGGCGGTGACCACGCTCGCGGGATCGCTCCTCGGCGTGGGCGGCACCGACGGGCCCGGCGCGCAGGCGAGCTTCAACACCCCGAGCGGGCTCGCCTTTTATGGCGGCATTCTTTATCTCACCGACACCGAGAATCACACCCTGCGCAAGATCGATCCGGCGAGCGGGATGGTCTCCACCATCGCCGGCGCCTATGGCGTGCCCGGCACCACCGACGACGTCGGGACCAATGCGCGGTTCCGCGAGCCCGAGGGGCTGGCGGTCGACGAGAGCGGAAATCTTTATATCGCGGACGTCGATAACAACACCATTCGCGCGTTTTCAATATCGACCGGCGCGGTCACCACCTTGGCCGGCACCGCGGGCACGAGCGGCACCACCGATGGGGTGGGCGCGGCGGCGCGCTTCTCCAAGCCCAAGGAGATGACCTACGACGGCGCGGGAAATGTGTATGTGGTCGACAGCTTGAATCAGAGTATTCGGAAAATCGCGGTGGCGACCGCCACCGTCTCGACGCTCGCCACCTTCCAGACCATTCCGCAGGGAGTGGCGACGATCAATGGCGCGGTGCTGGTCTCGCTCGGAGATCACACGCTGGTGCAGGTGGCGGCGGATACCGGCGTGGTGACTCCGCTCGCCGGACAAAGCGGGATGCAGGGATTTGTCGACGGAGCGGGCGGCGCGGCGCGGTTCAATCAGCCGGCCGGGCTGTGGGCCGACGGCGCGGGCGGGCTGTTGGTGGCCGATAACGGAAACCACGTCCTTCGCAAGGTCGCGCTCGCGGGTGCGACGGTGAGCACCTACGCCGGCGCGAAGTCGAGCGGCAGCGCCGACGGGACCGGCACCCAGGCGCGCTTCTTCGCCCCGCAGGGATTGGTCGCCGACGATCAGGCGGTCTATGTCGCCGACACCGCCAATCAGGTCATTCGCAAGGTCGAGCTCGCCACCGGGGTCGCGACCACCCTCGCGGGCGCGAGCGGGCAGCCGGGCAACACCAACGGCGCGGCCACCGACGCGCGCTTCAACCAGCCCGAAGCGCTCGCGCTCGATCGGACGGCGCAGATCCTTTATGTCGCCGACAGCAACAATCGCGCGATCCGCGCGATCGATCTGGCGAGTCGGGCGGTGGCCACGCTCTCCTACGACCGCGCGCCGGGCGATCCGTTCACCAGCCTGAACGTGCCCGCCGGGCTGGCGCTCGACGGTGGGCGGCTCTACATCGCCGACTACGGCAACGACGACGTGGTCGCGCTCGATCCGAAGGCGATGGTGATGACGACCGTGGCCGGCAAGCAGGGCGTGCCCGGCCCCACCGACGGCACCGGCGCGCAGGCGCGCTTCTACGGGCCGCAGGGGATCGCCGCCGACGGGCAGGGCAACCTCTATGTCGCCGACAACGTCAACGACACCATCCGCAAGGTGGAGATCGCCACCGGAAAGGTCACCACCTTGGCGGGGCAGCCGCAGACCCCCGGGCACGACGACGGCGTGGGAGCCGCCGCCCGGCTCGCCTATCCGCTCGGGGTCGCGGTCGATGGGGTCGGCGATCTGTTCGTCGCCGATTCGCTCAACAACAGCGTGCGCCACATCGCGCTCGCGACTTTGGCGGTGACGACCGTGATCGGATCGAACCAGGCTTCCGGAGTTCTCCTCGGGCCTCTGCCGGCGCAGCTCAGCCAGCCGGCGGCGATCGCGCTCACTCCGTCGGGCGCGCTCGCGCTCATCTCGGAAAATTCGCTGCTCCTGGCGCACTGACCGGGCGTATGCGAGAGCGCGTCTCGGCAAGCTTCAGCAGCGTCGCGGTGCTCCTCGCGCTCGCCCTCGCGGCCTGGCTCACGGCCGGATGCGCGCTCGGCCCGGAGCTTCCCCCGCTGACCTGTCCCGGGCGGGGCGGGCCGAATTTCAGCGAGTACCTGACCGCGCATCTCGACGTGCGCACCGACGTCGAGGCGGGCGATGCGGCGGCGATCGTGCCGGCGCTCGAGCGCGAGTACCAGCTGGTCGCGCGGCTGATGCAGTCCGAGCTGCCGGGCGAGACCCCGCCCGAAAATCGCGTGCAGGTGGTGCTGTTTCGGGATCACGCCGACGTCGAGGCGCTCGACCCCAACACGCTCGGCTTCTTTCACGTCGACGCGAACGCGTGGGACTCCGATCCGGCGGTGGTCCTGAGCGTGCACCGTGCCGCAGCGCTGCGGCGGCTGTTTCAGCACGAGATCACCCACCGGTTTGTCGCTCACTATTTGCCGACCGCGCCCGCCTGGCTCAACGAAGGGCTGGCGCAGCTCTGGTCCACCGCGCAGGTCGACGGAGATCGAATCGTCGTCGGCAAATATGACGACGAGCTTCATCATTATGGATATCAGCCGAACGTGCGCGAGCTGTTCGCCGCCGACGAGTGGACCTTCATCCGCGAGTCGTCCTACTACACCGAGGCGTGGGCGCTCGTTCACATGCTGCAGAGCGAGCACAGCGGCTATCGCGCGCGGTTCGAGGGCTATCTCGCCCAGCTGGGCGACGGGCTGCGCGCCGATCTCGCCTGGCAGGGCAGCTTCACCGGGATCGATCTCGACGCGCTCGAGCGCGCGCTCAATCGCTATCACGTCGTGCTTCGCTACGACACCCGCCCCGTCGGTGGCGCGCCCGCACCATCGATGTCGATCGCGGTGAACGAACGGAAGATGAGCGACGAGGAGGTGCACCTGCTCTGGGTGTCGCTCCGTCCGTGGGTGCGGGGAAATGCAGCGCAGCTCGAGCGCGATCTCACGCAGGCCAAGATCGATCCGCAGCCGGCGGACTATTTCTATTGGGCGGC
>JANWLJ010000062.1 GCA_025450955.1 Polyangium sp. (in: bacteria)
CGATGCTCGAAGTACTCGAGATGGAAGCTGCCGTCGTCGCGCGCGAGGCGCAGCTCGCCGCGCTCGAGCACCGCGCCGAACTGATCGCCGAGCACCGGCACCAGCACCTTGTCCTCGAGCTCGTGCTTGACCGGGGTCCAGTCGATATCGAAAAACGGCGCGTAGACCGAGCTCGGCCCATTTTCGAGCACGTCCATCCACCACGGATTCGACGGCCCGACGCCCATGTGGTTCGGCACGAAGTCGACGAGCTGCCCCATCTGCGCCGCCGCGATCGCGTCGCACAGCGCCGCGTAACCCTCGTCGCCGCCGAGCTCGCCGCGCAGCCGATTGGGATCGACCACGTCATAGCCGTGCATCGAGCCCGGCATCGCTTCGAACGGCGGCGAGAGATAGACGTCGGTGACGCCGAGCGCAGCGAGATACGGCACCACCTCGGCGGCTGCGCGAAACCCGAACGTCGGTGTCAGTTGCAGGCGGTAGGTCGAGGCGGGCCGGCGCATTCCCCTCAATAAAGATAGGCGCGCGGCGAGGTGGTGCTAGCGCTTGCCCTTCTTCTTGGGGCTCGGCTTTTTCGTCGCCGCTTTTTTATTCGGCGATTTTTTGGCGGGGGATTTTTTGGCGGCGATCTTTTTGATCGGCTTCTTCTGAGCCGGCTTCTTCGTCGCTGCTTTCTTGGCCGCCGCTTTTTTCACCGGCTTTTTGGCGGCGGGCCTGGCTGCGGCCTTTTTCGTCGCCGGCTTGTTCGCGGGCTTTTTGGCGGCCGGTTTCGCCGCTGCTTTTTGCGCCGGCTTCTTCGCCACCGGCTTGGCCGCGACCGGCTTGGCCGCCGCGGGCGGGGGCGCTTTCGGCGCGGGCTGGGCCGGCCTCTTCACCGGCGCCGGCTTCACCGCTTTGGTCGACGGGATGATCATCTCGACCGGCGGGCTCTTCATCACCGTGGTCTCGATCTCTTCCCACTCTTCGGCCGGCGGCATCGCGATCGCGGGCGGGCGCGTCGGCGCCGCGGGCGGGACCATCGTCATCGGCGGCGGCGGAAGCGGCGCCGGTTCGGGCGCGGCGACCGGGGTGCCGGCGCGGGTGAAGTACTGCCGCATCGGCTGGAAATAGTGATCGCGCCAGCCCTGCTCGTAGTCGGCGGCCTGCCCCTCGGGGATCTCGCTGTGGATGAGCGTCACCCGCGTGCCCGCCGGATCGGCCTCGAGCAAGATCTCGAGCCGCGAGTCGGGGCTGCCTTCGGGAAAATCGGCCGAGCGCCAGGCCTGCACGATGCGCCGGCCGGGCTCGAGCGCGAGGTTGGTGCCGCGGATGTAGCCATCCCAGGCGCTGAACCGTCCGCCCACGTGCGGCTCGGCGGTCGCGGCGCCGCCGGTCATCGCCGCGTGCTCGATCCCGTCGAGCCAAGCGCGATAGATGCGCTCGGCCGCCGCGGGGATCACATCCGATACCTGAACCGATTCGGTCGCCATGTCAGCCCTCCGCGAGAGAGCGAAAGGGTATCACTACCGGTCTTGCGGATGAAGCGCGGAAGTCAGCTGGTCGACGATCCGGCCGTAGAGCGCCTCCTTCACCACCGGGTCGGGCACGAGGTGGGTAAAGCCGGTGAGCGGCAAGAAGTCGAACCGCTTGCCGGCGCGAAACAGCGCGTCGCACAGCTCGAGCGTCTGAAAAAAGTAGACGTTGTCGTCGCGGGTGCCGTGGATGAGGAGGAGCGGGCGCGCGAGATACTTCGCGTACGAAAGAAGCGAGCTCTGGTCGTAGGCGTTCGGATCCTCGTCGGGCAGCCCGAGATAACGCTCGGTGTAGAAGGTGTCGTAGTCGTGCCAGTCGACGACCGGCGCGCCCGCCACCGCGACCCGGAAAATATCGGGACGGCGCAAGACCGCCAGCGCCGAGAGGTAGCCGCCGAAGGACCAGCCGTAGATGCCGACCCGCGAGAGATCGAGCTCGGGATAGCGCGCGCCGAGCGCTTGCAGCGCGCTCACCTGATCGGCGAGCGGCACCGCGCCGAGCTTGCCGCGGATCGCCCGCTCCCAGGCGCGCCCGCGGTTCGGGGTGCCGCGCCCGTCGACGGCGACCACCACGAAGCCGTGATCGGCGATCCACTGCCGCAAGAGCGCCGGCGCCTCGGCGCGGGTCACCTGCTGATGGTGCGGCCCGCCGTAGACGTCGACCACCACCGGGTACTTGCGCTTGGGATCGAAGTGGCGCGGCCGGGTGATCGCGCACTCGAAACCGTCGGGAAAATTCTTCGGCGCGATCCGCACGTACTCGATCGACGGACGAAACGGCGGCTCCTCGGCCACGCTCGGCAGCGTGCCGAGCGCGCGGTCCTCGCCGCGGACGACCCGATGCACCGTGGTCACCGGCAGCGACTGCGCGGTGGTGGTGGTGAGCGCATAAAGATGATGATCGCGGCCGAAGGCGGCGCGATTCACCGCCGGCCCGCGGGTGAGCGCGACCGCCGGTCCACCGTCGAGCGGAACGCGAAACAGCTCGGAGGTGGTCGGGTCGGGCGCGCCCTCGAAGTAGGCGGCGCGCTCTTTCGGATCGACGTCGATGAGCCGCTCGTAGCGCTCGGGGCCGCCGAAGCTGCGCAGCCGGGCGCCTTTTCGATCGCGCAGCTCGAGCTGCCAGGTGCCGCTCGATTCGCTCGACCAGAGAAACGCGGAGCCGTCGGGCAGCCAGCGCGGCACGCTCGCGTCGAGGTTGACCCAGGCGGTGTCGTGCTCGGCGACGAGGCGGGTGGTGACGCCGCTCTTTTCATCGGCGGTGAGAAGCTCGAGATCGTGCTGGCGGCGATCTTCGACCAGCAAGGTGAGCGGCGCGCGATCCTTCCACACCACCCGGGTGAGATAGGGCAGGCGATCGGCGTCCCACTTGATCCACACCGGCGCGCCCCCGTCGACGGAGACCACGCCGAGCCGCACCTTGGCGTTGGCGGTGCCGGCGCGCGGATAGGGCCGCGCCTCGGCGTCGTGGGTCGGCTTCGTGAGATCGACGAGGTGGAAGGTCTCGACCGGCCGGGTGTCGGCCTCCTCGAACGCGAGCGCGCGCGAGTCGGGCGACCACCACATTCCGGTGAAGCGAGCCATCTCTTCTTCGGCGACGAACTCGGCGAGCCCACAGGTGATGCGCGGATCGGCGCTGTGGGTCAGCCGTTTTTCGCGTCCGCTCACCAGGGTGAGCACGTAGAGATCGCGGCCGCGCACGTAGGCGATCCGTTTTCCGTCGGGAGAGAAGTGGGGATCGACGATCGAATCGCCGGGCGGCGACGCGACCGTCTTGCCGTCGGAGCGCCGCACCGTGTAGAGCCGCCCCGACAAGGTGACGAGAATCAGCGCGCCGTTGTCGCTCAGGTCGAAGGAGGTGAAGCCGCGGGTGGTGACCCGCATCCGTTCGCGGCGCGCGCGCTCGGCGGGCGAGAGCTCTTCGGTCGCGCCTTTGAGGAGCTCGGCGGGCGAGAGCACCAGCCGGGTGCGGCCGGTGGCGACGTCGAATTGGTAGAGCGACTGCGCCGGCGAGCGCGCCTCGGCGCGCAAAAACAGAACCGACTTCCCGTCGGGAGTGGGGCGCGGATTCACCGGCCGGCCGAGTCGAAAGCCGCGGGTCTCGGCGTCGGCGCGAAGAAAGCCGGGATCGGGATCGGCCGCGCGCGCGAGCGGCGCGAGGGCAAGCAGCAGCGCCCAGGCGAGCGCAAAACGTGACATGCGCCGCAGCCTATCATTATGTAGTTGGATGATCGCAGGTGGCGGCAGCCTCCGCTGGCTCGAGCCCGGCGTCCTCGGCGGCGGGCCGCATCCCGATCCGTTCGGAGATCCGGCGGAGCTCGAGCGCGCGCTCGCCGAGCTCGCTCGCCAGAAGGTCGGCGCGATCGTCTCGCTCACCGAGCTGCCGCTCGACGTCGAGGAAGGCGAATTGGGCGCGATGGTCTATCTGCACGCGCCGACCCCGGACGGCGCCGCGCCCGACGATCTCGAAGCGATCTGCCAGCTCGTCGACGCCACCCGGATGCGCGGGCTCGGCACCTTCGTCCACTGCCAGGCCGGCCAGGGCCGGACCGGCACCGCGCTCGCCGCCTGGCTCGTCTGGTCGCGCGGACTTTCGGCGCGCGAGGCGATCGACGAGGTGCGCGCCCGCTATCACCCGCGCGCGATCGAGACCGCCGAGCAGGTCGCCGCGCTCGAAGCGTTCGCGCGCCGCCACCGCCTGTTGTGATTTCGCTTCAGCCGGCGATGCTGCTGGCGCGGTAGCCGGGGCCGAGCAGGATGCGGCAGGCCCAGCGCAGCCCGCGCGCGTCGCTGACGCGGAAGTCGAAGGTGTTGGCCAGCCGCGCCATCACCCCGAAGACGAACGCGACGTAGATCGCCTCGGCGATCGCGGCGTCGGTCAGGCCGGCCTGGCGCAGCGGCGCGACGTCGGCGCCGCTCACCTCGCCCGGGGTGAGCGTCAGCTTTTCCAAAAAGCCGAGCGTCGCGCGCACCCGCTCGTCGAGCGGCGCGGTGCGCCAGTTTTTGATCGCCGCCTCGACCAGCGCGCCGTTGCCGAGCGCCTTCACCGCGACCGCGGTGTGGTCGGTGGTTCAATAGGGACAGAGATTCTTCGACGAGACGAACGCCGCGAACAGCTCGCGCTCGCCGACCGAAAACTCCGACGGGCCGCGCATCGCCTCCTGAAGACAGGCGGCGAACGGCTTACCGAAAAGGTGGCGGCGATAGGAGAGCGTCGCGATCGGTCCCGGGAGCTGCCCGACCAGCGCGCGAATGCTCTTGAACTGCGCCTTCTGAAGCGGCGTGTGGCCGCGCTCGAGGATCGCCGGCCTCACTGCGGCTCTCCCACCGCGCGCAACCCGCGCTCGAAGAGCGCCAGCCCGGCGCCGAACGCGGCGGCGACGGTGGCCTCGTAGACTTGATCCTCGGTGTAGCCGGCGGCTTGCAGCTGTGCGAGATCCTCGTCGGTGATGCGGTGCGATTCGCGCGTCACTTTCTCGATGAAGGCGTGCAGCGCCTCGGGCGCCTCGCCGCCGGCCAGGGTGCCGCCGCTCGTTTCGGTCGCGCGCTTGGCGATCGCGAGCCGGGTCTCGGGCGCGAGC
>JANWLJ010000063.1 GCA_025450955.1 Polyangium sp. (in: bacteria)
TCCTCTGCCTTCTTCTCTTCTTTCTTCGGCTCTTCCTTCTTCGGTTGAGCCACCATCTTCACGAAGCGGTCCGGGATCTCCTCGATGTCGGGCTTGCGCGGCCAGTCGACGTTGCGGAGGTAGATGATGAAGCCGAAGTGCAAGAGGAACGACGCCCCCACCACCGCCACCAAAAGCCAGTCGAGATCCTGGAGCACCGACGAGCGCACCGACGGCGGCAGCATCGGCCGCGGCTGCACCGGCGGCGGCGCGACGAACTGAAACAGCACGGTCACGTCGCCGATCACCACCTTGCCGCGCGAGCGATCCGAGAGCAGGACGTGCCACAGCTCGCCCTTCTTTTGCGCCTTGCCCTGGCGCAGCGCGGGCAGCGCCAGCACCTGATCGCCGACCGCGATCCGGCCGTCCATCCCGTCGGAGAAGTTGAGCGCGTAGCCCTGGGGCGTCACCTCGAAGAGGGTGAACGAGCGACCGAGATAGTTCGACGCCGGCACCACCAGCGTGTTCTTCGCCGATTGACCGATGGTGATGTTCTCGCGCTTGCGAACCAGCCGCTCTTCGACGAGCCGATCGCCCTGCTTGATCCCGATGCGCAGGATCTTCGGCTCGGACGACCGATCAACGTTCAGCTTCGCCATCAATCACCTCGACCGGCGCCCCTAAAAAGGGTGCTGCCCGGTCGCCTGCAGGATCTTCGGCAGGAAGTCCTGCTTCAGGTTCTCCCAATCGTAGTCGATGCTGGAGCGCTGGAGAACGTAAAAGGCGTTCGGCTTCTGGATCCGTCCCTCGACGACGATCCCCTCGGTGATGCGAAAGATCTTCTGCCCGTTGGCGGCGCGCTCGATCTTGACCTTGGGCGCCGCGGTCGCCTGATCGGTCCCGGCCGGAGCCGCGGTGTCGGCGGTGTCGGCGGTCTTGGCGCTTTGGGCGAACGCGAAGGCGGGCAGCGCGAGCAGGCCGGCCAGAATCACCCGCTTCATCATTTGTCCCCTCCGGTCTTGATCGCGCCCGCCGGCTGCGCCGCCTTCTGCGCGTTGCGCGCCGCGTTTCGCTGTTGGCGCTCGATGCGCTTCTGCTCGCGCTCGATCCCGGTGCGCGCCTCTTGAATGAACGTGTCGACCGGATCGCTCGGCGTGAGCCGATAGGCGGCGACCTGCTTATAACGGGACAGATAGTTGATCGACGCGTTCAGCTTGGTGATGAGATCCATCCCCGGCATCTCTTTGGCGTCGAGATAGAGAATGCCGAGGTTGAAGAACGCGTCGGCGTTGTTGGGATCGAGCTTGAGCGCCTGCTTGAGCGCGCGGTCGGCGTCGGCGTAGCGCTGCTTGCCGCGATAGGCGGAGCCGAGGTTGACCTGCGCCATCACGAAATTGGGCGCGAGCGAGGCGGCCTTCTCGGCGGCGGCCACCGCGCCGTCGTAGTTCTTGGCGTAGAGATACTGCGCCGCCAGATTGTTCCACGCCGCGATGTAATCGCCCTTGAGCTGGGTCGCCTTCTTGAACGCCGCAGTCGCCGAAATGCGATCGGGCGGATCGCGGGTGAGCGCGATGAAGCCAAGCAGGTTGTACGCCTCGGCGTTGTTCGGATCGATCGACTTGGCGATGTCGACGATCGAGGTCGCCAGCTCGTACTTCTTCAGATGGTAGTAGTCCTTGGCCATCACGATCATGGCCGGGACGTAGCGCTCGTCGCGCCCGAGCGCCATCTTGGTGTAGCGGATCGAATCCTCGTAGCGGCCCGCCTTGAGCGCCGCGGTCGCCTGCTGCGTCTCCGGCGCCGGATCGCCCTTCTTCTCCTGGGCGAGCGCGGTCGCTCCCAGCGAAGGCGGACGCGCGAGCAGCATCGCGGCGAGAATCATCGACCTCATGGATTCTCCATCTGCATGTCGATGTGCTCGTCTTTGGTGAGCGGAAAGACGTCGGGCTTGTAGGCGTTGGCCTTGAGCCGCGCGAGCTTGGTCCACTGGTTCGAGACGCCCATCTCGCCCGCCTTCTGCAAGGTCACGCCGTAGCGCTTGACCGCCTCATCATCAACGCCCGCCACCACCTGTTCGATCTGTTGACCGTAAATATCGCAGGCGTCCTGGCCGAGCCGCTTGACCTCGGGCGGGCAGGGCGCCGCGAGCAGGGCCTTCGAGAAGGTCTCGAACAGGTAGCCGGTGCGGAAGTAGGCAGCCAGGGTCCACGACGCGCGCTTGTAGGTGAGCACCTTGTTGTACTCGGCGACCAGATCGCCGACGTTCTTCTTGAACGCGTTGATCGAGCCGACCAGGTGCTTGCCGCCGCCCGAGATCTTCTCCTTCTCGACGGCGGGCAGCTTCTCCTCGGCGAGGATGAAGGCCGCGTGCGCCGGATATTCGGCCGCGTCGCTCGCCGGCATCACGCTGAAGCCCATCGACACCACCCGCCGGTACTGATCGTCGGCGGCGCGGCGGTTGTGCTCGACCTCGAAGGCCTCGGCCATGCGGAAGTTGGCCTCGATCGCCCGCCCCGAATTGCTGGCGCCGAAGGTCTTCAAGTACTGCTTGAAGGTAGCCAGCGTCTTTCCCGGATCTTTCATCTTTTGATAGATGAGCCCGGCGCGGAACAGCGCCTCGCCCGCCTCGGTGGGCTTGACGCTCCGGTCGGCCGCGTACTTTTTGAAGAGGTCGGCCGCCTTGGCGTAGTCCTGATCGTTTTCGAGGATCACCGCCGCGTTGTAGAGCGCGTCAGTCCGGTGGGTCGAATTGGCGAAGCGCGAATCCTGCGCCAGCCGCTCGTAGCTCACCACCGCCTTGTCGAACTCGAACGCTTTTTGATAGCTGACCGCGGTGCGGAACAGCGCATCGTCGACGAACTTCGAATTCGGATATTCGGTGACGATCCGCTCGTAGAGCTTGGTGGCGGCGCCGAACCGCTTGACGTTCTCGTAGGCGACCGCGGCGTTGTTGAGCGCCTTGTCGGCGTCCTCGTTCTTCGGATCCGAGTCGACGATCTGGATGTAGAGCGCCGCCGCGTCCTCGTACTTCTTGTCGGCGAACAGCTGATCGGCCTTCTTGAACTTGACCCCGAGGATGAGCTTTCCGAGATCGCCCGCGTTCTTCTGCGCCACCTCGGTCGAGCCGCAGCTCATGGTCTTGAGCTTGTTCGCCCACTCGGAGATCTTGTCGAGGTTCTTCTCGATCGTGTAGCTGACCAGGATCGCGTTGCCCGCGTCGGCGCCGACGTCGGCCTTGCAGTAGGTGCCGAGCACCTTCTCCATCCGCGGCCGCGCGGTGTCCCAGTGCAGGTAGCGGTAATCGATCTCCGCCGCCTTGTACGCCATGGTCGGCACGCGCCCCGAGCTCGGCACCCGCTGCACGAACGCGTCGTAGGCCTTTTGCAACCGCGCGACCGGATCGGGGATCGCGATCGGCGTGACCGGCACCGCGGTCTTGCCGTCGGCGGGCAGAGGCGGCTCGACGTACTTGCCCGCCTGGGTCTGCATCTCGAGATATTTTTCGTACGACTTGACCGCGTTGAACGCCGCGTCCTCGGCATATTTATTATCGAGGAGCGAGTCGCGGACCTTCTCGTACTGCGCCGCCGCGTCGAGGAACCGGCCCGAGAAGTAGAGCGTCTCGGCGTACGAATACGAATATTCATACGTGTTCTTCGAATTGGGATATTGCTCGAGATATTTCTGATTCGCCTCGGCGGCGAGCCCGTACTCCTTCGAGATCGCCTCGAGCTGCGCGCCGGTCGGGTGCTTCGACGCCGCCGCCAGCTTTTTCAGATCCTGGGCCGCCTTGTGGTGGTTGACCGCCGCCGAGACCAACGCCAGCTCGGCCAGCTCGTTGGCCTTGTCGATCGCCTCTTTGTTGTCGCGGTTGTGCTTGTACCACTCGGTGCCGCGGGTGTAGTTGCGCGCCAGCTCGTCGCGCGCCTTGAGCGCGTTGCCGAAGTCGCGCTGGCGCTCGAACGCCATCACGATCCGATCTTGCAGCTTCGGGTTGGCCGGATCGTAGGGCCACTTGGCGAGCGCCGCCCGATAGACCTCGATGGCGTGGAAATATTCGGTCTCGTCGAAGTAGATGTCGCCCAGCTTGGCGTACACCTCGCGCACGTGCGGCTCGTTGTCACGTCCCTGATAGAACTTCTCGATGCGCTCGAGCCCGGTCTCGGTGTCGTCGATCGAGTCGCCGTTCCAATCCTTTTCGGCGAAGCTGATCCCGAGGTACTGCACCGACTCGGTTCGCAGATCCGAGCCCTCTTCGCCCGACTCCGCCTTCTTCTTGTCGGAGTAGACCACCAGGTCGTCGAACCGCTTGATCGCGTCGGGATAGTTGTCGTTGCGGTAATACGACCAGGCCAGCTTATAAAGCGCCTTGTCGTAATAAGGCGAATCGGGATAATCGAGCACCCGCTTATAGGCGGCGATCGCCAGCTCGAGCTCGCTCTCGTCGAAGTGGGTCTCGCCGATGCGGGTCCAGGCCTCGGGCAAAAAACGCGAATCCTTTTTGATCGGGACGCAGCCGAGGTACGGATCGGGAACCTTGACCTTGAGCGCCTTGCCCTTCGACGGCGAAAACGGCGCCGGCGGATCGAGCGGCTTGTACTTGTTCGAGCACACCAGGGCGCGCATCGCCTGCAGCGACTGGCCCTCCTGGTTCATCTCGCCCTCGCACCAGCCGAGCAGATAGTAGGCGCCGTCGATCAACCGATATCCGGGAAACCGGGTGATCAAATCTTTGTAGATCGCGACCGTCTTGTTGTAGTCGGGCGTGACCTGCGCGCCCGCCGCGCCCGCCTGCTGGGTGGCGGTCAGATATTCGTCGTTCGATTTTTCGAAATAGAGCTCGGCGAGCCGGAACATCGCGTCCGGGGTCCAGCGATCGTCGTGCGAATATTTCGAGAGGAAATTTTCGAACAGGGTGATCGCCGCCATCCGGCGATCTTTTTCGTCCTGCTCCGACTTGTCGATCTGCTGCTGGTAGCGCCCCATGAGCGCCTTGCGCTTGACGGTGTACTCCTGCTGCACCACGTGCCGGACGGTGCCGCGATAATCCTGGGTGGCGGTCTCGAACTCGTGCGCCGCCTGCGCCATCCCGTCGAGCTCTTTCTGATCGACCGGCGCGTGCGCCGGGGCCGCGCCGGCATCGGCGAAGGCTTTCCCGGGAACGGCGGCCGCGAGCAGCGCGACCATCGCCATCTGGACGGAGCGCTTCACGGCTGCTCCTTGAGGACGTCCTTGAACTCGTCGTCGAGCAGCTTGAGCTCCCGCTTCCTCTCGGCCACCAGCTTGTTGGTCTCGTGCGTCGAGGAGTCCTTGAGCGCCCACGCCACGTCGATGATGCCGACGTCGGAGCGGACCACGATGTTATAGAATCGTTCGGCCACCTGCTTGAAGTTGTCGGCGACGATCGCGCCGCCCACGCTCGCCGACTCGGTGCCGTAGCCGCCGAGCGTCTCGCGATAGGCGACCACGTGGGTCTTCTCCTCGGCGAGCGTGCCCTGGATGTCCTTGAGCTGGGCGTCGAGGAGCTGATCGATCCGCCCGTTCAAGGCGGCGATCTTCTGATCGACCGCGTGCGCCCGATCGAGGATCGATTCGATCTGCTCGGCCTTGCTGCGGTCGCCCGAGTCGAGCCGCGACCGCACCTCGACGCCGAGATCGTGCTGGCGCTTGAGCAGCCCCTCGTATTGGTTCTTGACCTGCTGCGCCGCCTGCATGTCGGCGTCGCCCACTCCAATGGTCGCGGCCGCGTCGAGGATGTCGCGCCGCGCCCCGTCGAGCGCCGCCTGGGCGGTGGCCGCATCGAGCGCGCAGCCGTCGACCTCGGTCTTGACGCTGGCCGGCGACTTCAGCACCGCGTCCTTGAGCCGATCGACGCGCGCCTTGAGCCTCTCCAATTGATCGTTCGCCTGCTTGAGCCGTCCGTCGAGCGCCTTGGCAGTGTCGACGTAGGTGGCGTTCGCGTCGGGCAGGATCGGCATCGCCGGCACGTTCGGCGGCGCGGAGGGCTGATAGGTTCCGCCCTTGCGCGCGGCGTCTTCATACATCTTCTGCGACGCCGCGATCGCCTGGGTCAGCGTCGAGAGCTGCGCGTTGAGCTCGCTCGCGCGGCGATCGAGATCGTTATAAGCGGCGCGCGCCTTGTCCTGCCGCGCCTGCACCCCGGCGAGCGCGATCGGCAGCTCGGTGAGCTGCTTCTCGAGCCCGGCGCGCTCCTTTTCGAGCTGATCGAGCTCGGACTTCTGCGCGCCGGCGACCGGCTCGAGCAGGCGGGCCTGCTTCTCGGCCAGCTTGCGCTTGACGTCGGTGAGCTCGTTGCCGACGGTGGTCGCGCGCGCGCGCGCCTCGGCCAGCTCGGGGAACACGTTGACCCGCGCCGGTCCGGAGAGCGCCTTCTCGAGGCGCGCGACGATCTCGTCCGATTCGTCGAGCGACTTCTTGAGCTCGTTCTCGTCGTTGCTCAGGCTCGCCACCCGCTCGACCTCGGGCGCCTCGCGCACCCAGCGCGCCGAGCTCTCCGGCAACACCAGGTTGAGATCGAAGCGGCTCAGGTTCTTGGCGATGACGCCCTGGAAGTAGGCGGCGGGATCGGCGGTCTTGGCCAGCTCGTCCTCGAGCTGCTGGTGAATCGGCGCGTACTCGTCGCGGGTCTTGGTGAACGCGTCGGTCGCCTTGCCGTAGTCGCCCTGCCGCACGCTCAAGTTGCCGATGAGCAGCTTGACCTCGGGCGCCAGCGACGAATCGGGCGCGTTGAGCAGGAGCAGATCGAGCTGCCGCCGGGCGCGCACAAAGTCCTTGCCCTTGATCGCCAGCCACGCGCTCTCGTAGAGCATCTCGTTGAAGCTGTCGCTCTTCGGCGAAATCTTCGAATACTCGTCGAGCGACTGGGTGAGCTGCCCGCGCTCGAGATAGATCCGCGCCATCGCCATGTGGGCCAGCTCGGCGATCCGCTTCTGCGAATCGGTCTTGGCCTGCGCCTTGGTGATGGTGCCGAAGATGTTGAGCGCGTCGTCGAGGTGGGTCGGCCCCATCGCCACGTAATCGGCGCCGACGAAATAGAGCGCGTGGAAGTAATAGATGTGATCGGCGCCGATCGCGCGCAGCACCTCGAGCGACTTGTCGTACTGCCGGCGGAAATAATAGTACTTGCCCTCGACGTACGGCACCGACGGCAGCTGCTTCTGCATCGTCAGCCCGTGCAGCTTCTCGATATAGCCGTCGACCGGCGAGTAGTCGCCGGTGTGGAGCGACAGCTCGATGAGCCGCTGCAGCGCCTCCTGGTAGCGCGGGTTCGACGGCCCGACGTCGACGATCTTTTCGAAGTAGCGCCGCGACGAGAGATAGTCGCGCTTGAGATAGAGCGAATCGGCCAGATAGAACAGCGCCTCGGGATAGGCCGCCGAGGTCGGATACTTGTCGACGACGTCGAACAGGATGATCGACGCCGCTTCGTAGTTCTTGAGCTCGTAGAGCACCTGCGCGTCAATCAGCCGATTCTCGGCGATCTGCGGCCCCGGACCGGGCGGCGGCTTGAGCTGCTTGTCGAGCTCGTAGACGCGCGCGTCGAGCTCGGTCACCTTGCCACCGAGCGCGTCGACGTCGTCCGCGTGGCTGAGCGCGGGCGCGAGGACGAGCCCAGTGCCGATCACCAGCGCCAGGAGGGTGCGGTTCATCTTCGCTACTTCTTCGCCGCGGGCTGCTGCTTGGCGGCGACGTCCTTGTCGGAGAGCACGGTCTCGCGGAAGTCGACCGACGGCCGATCTTTGGGATCCGTGGTCACCGGGTTGCCCTTCTCGAAGCCGACCACCTTGAGCTGAAGCTGCTTGCCCTCGGTGACGGTGAAGGTGTGGCTCGACCGCGCGGTGAACTTGTAGCCCTTGAGATACGAGAACACGCCGTAGCCGTTACCTTGATAGATGAGCTCGACCGACAGCGTGTGGTTGCCGGGCACGATCGAGCCGTTGAAGATCTCGAGCTCCTTCTGATCGCCGAGCTTGCCCGACGAATCGCTCTTGGAAAAGATCTCGGCCCCGTCGAGCGAGAAGACGTAGGTGACCGGCATGTACATCGAGCCCATCTCGTTACGGAAGCTGATCACGCCGCGCGCGCCGGCGATCACGCCGTGCAGCACCGTCTCTTTGAGGAGGTTCAGGCGCGCCTTGGAGCGGAACACCTGCTCCTTGAGCTCGTCGACCTTGCGCTCGAGATCGCGCAGCTTGACCGTGTCCGCCGCCGCGGTCGAGTTGTCGACCGCCGCTCCCGGCGCCGCCGCCGTCGCCGCTTCACTCGCGGGCGCTGCGGCCTGAGCCGCGGGTGCCGCGGGCGCGGTCTGAGCCGCCGGCGCCGTCGCTGTCGGGCTCGGCGCGTCGGCCGCGTGGGCCGGCCCGATCCACATCACCATCATCCCGAGGGCCGCGGCGATCTGCGCCCCTTCGATCCACACCGCCCGTCGAGTCGTCATCGGCCTGCGCACCGGCGTCACTCTCCCAGAGTAAGCGAGGGCTTTATATCACCCGCTACCAGGTCGGTCAAGCAAGGACCGCTAAGGTTCCGATGCCTTAGATCGCTTTCCAGACCTCTTCGAGAAGCTCCCGCACGCCCTCGCCGGTGGCGGCCGAGACCGGGTGCAGGACGATCCCGCGCGCGGCGAATTCGGCGCGCAGCGCGGGGTAGGCCTCGCGCGTTTCGGTGATGTCCATCTTGGCCAGCGCCACCACCTGCGGGCGGGCGGCGAGCGCCGGATCGTAGCGGGCGAGCTCGCGGTTGATGATGTCGAAGTCGGCGAGCGGCGCGCGTCCCGGATCGTCGTTGCGCTCGAGCAGGTGGATGAGCGCCCGGGTCCGCTCGACGTGGCGCAAAAAGCGATGGCCGAGCCCGAGCCCTTCGCTCGCGCCTTCGATGAGGCCGGGGATATCGGCGACGACGAAGCTGCGTCCGCCCGACATCCCCACCACGCCGAGGTTGGGGGTGAGGGTGGTAAACGGATAGTTGGCGATCTTCGGGCGCGCCCGCGAGATCGCCGCGATCAAGGTCGACTTGCCGGCGTTCGGATAACCGAGCAGCCCGACGTCGGCGAGCAGCTTGAGCTCGAGCCCGAGCTCGCGCTCCTGGCCGGGGGTGCCCTTCTCCGCTTCGGTCGGCGCTTGATAGGTGGAGGTGGCGAAGTGGATGTTGCCGCGGCCGCCCAGCCCGCCTTGCGCGGCGACGAAGCGTTCACCGTCGGTGGCGAGATCGGCGAGGAGCGCGCCATTTTCGTCGTGCACCAGCGTCCCGACCGGCACCCGCACCAGCGTGTCGGTGCCCGCCTTGCCGTACTTGTCGCGGCCCTGACCGCGCTCTCCGGCGGTGGCGACGTAACGCTGCTGATAGCGCAGATCGAGCAGCGTCGAGAGCTGCGCGTCGGCCACCAGGATCACCGAGCCGCCGTTGCCGCCGTCGCCGCCCGAAGGTCCGCCGCGCGGCACGAACGGCTCGCGGCGAAAAGTCGCGGCGCCATCGCCGCCGGCCCCGGCCTTCACGAAGATCCTGACCTCGTCGATGAATTGCATGTGCTCACCCGCTCATCCTGAGCGGAGCGCGAAGCGCGACGTCGTAGGAGAACCGAAACCGGGAGGTCTTACGCGGCGGGTTGAAGCGGCTTCACGCTGACGCGGCGGCGGGTGGTGCCCTTCGCCTTGAACGAGCTGAACTCCACCACTCCGTCGACCAGCGCGAAGATGGTGTAGTCGCGCCCGAGCCCCACGCCCTGACCGGGGTGGATCACGGTGCCCTTCTGCCGCACGAGGATGCTGCCCGCCAGCACCTGCTCGCCGCCGAACCGCTTGACGCCTCGCATCTTCGGCCCGGAGTCGCGGCCGTTTCTCGAAGCGCCCTGTCCTTTTTTATGAGCCATCTTTATGAGCCTTTGGGTCTAGCCGCTACGCGCTGATGCCGGTGATCTTCACCGCGGTGAACGGCTGGCGATGGCCAGTCTTGCGGCGGTATCCCTTGCGACGGCGGTACTTGTAGATGATGAGCTTCTCGCCCCGGCCCGCGCCGACGATCTCGGCCGAGACCTTGGCGCCGGCCAGCTTCGGGGTGCCGAGCTTAATCTGCTCCCCGTCGGCGATGAGCAGCACCTCGTCGAAGGTGATCGCGCCCGACTCGCGGGCGTGCCCCTGCTCATTGTTCAGCCGCTCGACGTGAATCGTCTCGCCTGGCTGAACCCGGTACTGCTTGCCCCCTGTTGCGATCACGGCGTACATGAATCGAGCTCCTGGAAGAGAAACCGAGGCGCGAAGTCTACGTGTTTCGCTTGTTGTGTCAATCCTTTTTTGCCGCCGACA
>JANWLJ010000064.1 GCA_025450955.1 Polyangium sp. (in: bacteria)
CTACGCCGTCACAGCTGCGGGGGCTGCGGCGAGGGCGCGAGGGCCTGCTCGCGCTCGGTGATGCCGCGGAGCAGCTTCTCGTACGACTCGGCGAACGCGCGCACCCCGTCGCGCTGGAGCCGCTCGCAGACCACGTCGAGGTCGACGCCCGCCTGCGCAAGCTCGGCGAGCGCGCGGCGGCTCTCCTCGACGTGCTCGGTCAGGGTCGCGCGCACCTTGCCGTGATCGAGAAACGCCTTCAAGGTGGCGTCCGGCACGGTGTTGATCGTCTCCGGCCCGATCAGCTCTTCGACGTACATCACGTCGGAGTAGGCGCGATTCTAGGTGCCGGTCGAGCCCCACAAGAGCCGCTGCGGCCGCGCTCCTTTGGCCTCGAGCGCGCGCCAGCGTGAATCGGCGTACAGCTCGCGCCAGCGCGCGTAGGCGACCTTGCAGTTGGCGATCCCGATCCGCCCGCGCAGCGGCGAATCCTCGGGCAGGAGCGGGTCGACCGCGCTGTCGACGCGACTGACGAAGAAGCTCGCCATCGAATTGACCTCGTCGAGCCGCTCGCCGCGCCGCACCCGCGCCTCCATCCCGCGCAAAAACGCGTCGGCCACCGCGAGGAACTGACGCATCGAAAAGATGAGGGTGACGTTGACCGAGATGCCGCGCTCGGTGAGGCGCGCGATCGCCGGCACCCCCGCGGCGGTCGCCGGCACCTTGATGAGCAGGTTTCGCCGATCGATGAGCCGCCACAGCCGCTCGGCCTCCTCGACGGTGCGATCGGTGTCGTCGGCCAGCCGCGGGGAGACCTCGAGGCTGACGAAGCCGTCGCGCCCGCCGCGCTCATCGAACTTCGGCCGCAGGATCTCGGCGGCGCGCCGGATGTCGTCGCCGACCAGCCGATCGTAGACCGCGAGCGGCGGCGCCGACTGTCGCGCCAGCTCCTCGAGGTCGGCCTGGTAGCCGGGGTGGTTGCGGATCGCCTTTTCGAAGATGGTCGGATTGGAGGTGACTCCGCCGAGCCCCACCTCGTCGACCAGCCGGGCGAGCTCCCCGGATTCGAGCATCTCGCGGTGAAGGTTATCGAGCCAGAGGGTCTGGCCGAGGGCCCAGACCCGACGCACGCGATCGTCCATGCCCACAGCCAAGATGCATCGGTTGCGCCGCCACGTTGCGCCGGGCGGCGCTGTCATATATCGTACGACACTATGTCGACCCCCACCAAGCCGAGCAAGCAGCAAAAGCCGCGTCGTGGCCGCACCCCGCTGCCCGAGGCCGAGCGCAAAGATCGGCTGGTGCAGGCGCGGGTCGATGAAGATCTCGACGCCGCGCTGCGCCTGGCCGCGCGCAAGAAGCGGACGACGGTCTCGAACCTGATCCGCAACGTGCTCGAAGACACCTTCAATCTGGTCGACGACATCGTCGCCGAGACCGCCAACCTGACCGAGACCGTCAAGCGCGACGCCAAGCGGATCGCCGCCTCGGCCAAGGGGCGCGCGAGGGGCGGCTCGTCGAGCAGCGGCCACGGCGCGCCTTCGAGCTCCGCCGTCTCCGGCTCGCCGCTCGGCGGGGTCTACGCCTGGCAGGAGGTGGTGCTCAACCGCGGCGCGAGCTGCGCGAGCTGCGGGCGCGAGCTGCCGCGCGGCGCCCACGGACTGTTCGGCCTGCAAGACGATCCCAACGCGCCCAAGCTCTGGCTCTGCCCCGACTGCGGCGAGCACCGCTAGCCCGGCTCTGAAGTAGGGCGGGCCCTCGCGGCCCGCCGCCGATCAGCCGCCCCCAGCTCCACGCGGGCTGACGGCCGCTTGATATTTTCTGTCTCACGTTGTAATACGAAATATGACAGGAGGACGGGCGATGATGCAGCAGCTCAACGAGGTGCTCACCGCGATCGAGCGCACGGCCTGGCAGCTCCGCCGGATCTCGGACGAGGTGGTTCGCAAAGGCGGCGAGGCGCGGGTCTGGAAGGAGCGCAGCGCGCGCTTCTCCACCACCGGCTTCATGCTCACCCGGCTGGCCGCCGACTATCGCCTGTTCGGCATCTACTCGGCGTTTCTCTCCCGCGCCCGCGCCGCCGAGGTCCTGGCCAAGGTTCACCGGCGGAGCGCCGCGCGCTTCTACCGCGTGAGCGCCGAGCAGCGGGGCGCGTTCCTCAAGGTCGGGCAGATGCTCTCCGCCCGTCCCGATCTCTTGCCGCCGGTGTGGATCGAGGCGCTCTCCGGGCTTCAGGACGACGCGCCGGCCGAGCCGTTTTCCCAGGTGCGCGCGATCGTCGAGGCGGAGCTCGGCGCGCCGATCTCCGAACGGTTCGCCCGCTTCGACGAGACGCCGCTCGCCGCGGCCAGCATCGGCCAGGTGCACCGCGCCCGCACCCTCGACGGGATCGAGGTGGCGGTCCAGGTGCAGCGGCTCGGGATCGAGCCGCTGATCGAGCACGACCTCGCGCTGCTCGAGGTGTTTCTCGAAGGGATGGCGGGCATGCTGCCGCCGGCCGACTATCCGACGATCTCCGCCGAGGTGCGGGCGCGGGTGCAGGGCGAGCTCGACTATCTTGGAGAGGCGCGGGCGATGGCCGAGATGGCCGCGTTCTTCGACGGTGCGCCGGGGGTGCGGGTGCCGCGCCCGATCCCGGCGCTCTCGGGCGCGCGGGTGCTCACCGCCACCTTTTGCGAGGGCGAGAAGATCACCGTCGCGCTCGATCGCGCGATGGCGGGCGGCGATCGCGCCCTCATCTCCGAGGTGCTCGGCAACCTGCTCGAGGTCTATTTGCGCCAGATCCTCGAGGCGGGCGCGTTCCAGGCCGATCCGCACCCGGGAAATTTTCTGGTCACCGCCTCGGGCGAGCTGGTCCTGCTCGACTTCGGCTGCACCCGCGCGCTCGACGAGGCGACCCGGCGCGGCTACCTGGCGCTGGTGCAGGCGTTCATCGTCTCCGATCGGGCGCGGCTCGCCGAGCTGTTCGCCGAGCTCGGCTTTCGCACCGAGAGCGGTCGGCCGGACACCTTGCTGGCGTTCGCCGAGGCCTTCTTGCAGAGCTTTCGCAAGGCGGCGGCGAGCGGCGCGCCGTTTTCCTGGCCGAGCCGGGCCGAGGTGCTGGCCCAGGCCGGCGCGCTCCTCGAGGCGGCGAAGCGCGATCCGGTCACCCGGCTGCCGCCCGAGTTCGTGATGATCGGACGGGTCTTCGGCACCCTCGGCGGGCTGTTCGGCCACTACCGTCCCGAGATCGACTATCCGCGCCGGGTGCTGCCGCACCTGTTCGCCGGCGGCTGACCCGCGCCTTGTAACCCGCGGGCGCTGCCGTCAATCTCATGGTCATGCAACCCGGGCAAGTCCCCATCCTGGTCGAATATCGCGCGCTCACCGACGAGGACGTCGTCGGCAGGGTGCGCGCCGGCGAGACCGCGCTGTTCGAGATCGTCATGCGCCGCCACAACCAGCGGCTGTTTCGGGTCGCGCGCGCGGTCTTGCGCGACGACGCCGAGGCCGAGGACGCGGTGCAGCAGGCCTACCTGTCGGCCTACTCGCACCTCGATCAGTTCGCCGGGCAGGCGCGCTTCTCGACCTGGCTCACCCGCATCACCTTGAACGAGTCTCTGGCCCGGCGAAAAAAGCGGATCCACCTCGCCGAGGTCGAGATGGGCGATACGCTGACCGATACCCTCGAAGAGACGAGCGCAGCCATGAGCAAGAGCAAGTCCAACCCGAATCCCGAGGACCAGGCGTCGATGCGCGAGCTCACCGGACTGCTCGAGGCCGCCGTCGACGAGCTGCCCGAGATCTATCGGGTGGTGTTCATGATGCGCGAGGTGCAGGAGCTGTCGACGGCGGAGACCGCCGCCTGTCTCGAGCTCACCGAAGAGGCGGTCAAGGTGCGGCTGCATCGCGCCAAGGGCTTCCTGCGCGAGACCTTGTTTGCGCGCCTCGACGCGCGCGCGCCCGAGACCTTTTCGTTTCTCGGCGCCCGCTGCGATCGCATCGTCGCCAATGTGCTGGCGCGCCTGCCGCCGCTGCCCGGCTCGCGTTCCTGATTTTATCGCTTCCGCGTCGGAGTCTTTGGACCCGCGCGCTCCGTCGGGATAGACTGCCCACGACATGGAAGTGCACTGGGAGCTCCTCACCCGCATCGCCATCGGCACGCTGCTCGGCGGCGTGATCGGCTACGAGCGCGATCGCCACGGCCGCCCGGCCGGGCTGCGCACCCACGTGATCGTCGCGCTCGCGTCGGCGACCTTCATGGTGGTCTCGACCCACTTCGTCTACTTCCAGCACTACGGCAAAGACGATCTGGTGATGGTCGACCCGTCGCGTATCGCCGCGTCGGTGGTCTCGGGCATCGGCTTTTTAGCCGGCGGCGCGATCTTGCGCACCGGGCTCACCGTCCAGGGGTTGACCACCGCGGCCGGGCTGTGGCTGGTGGCGGCGATCGGGCTGTGCGCCGGCGCCGGGATGTACGTCGAGAGCACGCTGGCCACCTTCATCGGCGTCGGCGCGCTCACCTATCTGCGCCGCTTCGAGGACAAAGACGATCATTTGCTGCGCCGCAAAATATTTCTGGTGCTCGGCGAGCCGGCGCAACCGATCTCGCAGGTCTTGGCCGAGCTCGAGCGGCTGGGCGCGACGGTGTCGCAGGTCGAGTACGAGCGGCAGATCGACGAAAAGCGCACCTCGGTCACCTTCCACATTCGCTTTCCCGAGTCGCTCGGCTCCGACCGGCTGCTCGAGACCATCGAGGCGCTGCCCGGCGTGCGGCTGGTCCGTTTCGAGACGCTGGCCTGACCCGCCCGTAACCTGATCGCTCGCGCCGACTCTGTTTGAAGGAGGAGGCGCAACATGGAATCGAATGCAAACGCGGCGCGCGCGGCGGCGCCGGTCGAAACGGGACCGCTCGAAGATCTGGTCTCGGCGGTGGTCACCGGCCAAATTGCCGGGCTGATCATGGCGGTGGTGGTGATGGCGGTGTTCACCCTCTTTCTCGGCAAGGGCCCGCTCTATCCGGTGCAGGTGATCGGCGCGTTCATCTTCGGCGACGCGGCGCTGCACGGGCTGAACGTGCCGGCGATCATCGCCGGGCTGTTTCTCCATCAGCTCGGGCCGTCTCTCTTTTGGGGATTCGCCTTCGGGCTGGCGGTCCACTATCTCGGGCTCAAGCGCGGCGCGACCATGATCGCGGTCGGCGCCGCGATCGGGCTCGTGAGCCAGCTCGTCGACGTGAACCTGGTCCTGCCGCCGCTTCTGCGCGGGCTGCACGGCCACGACATCTGGGCCGAGCAGGTGCCGGCGTTTTGGAGCTGGGCGGCGCACCTCGTCTTCGGGCTCTCGCTCGGGCTCTTCCCGTGGGTGAGCACCAGGGTCTCGGCCCGCCTCGGCCGGCTCGCCTGATCGGCAAACGTGAAAACGTGAGAACCGTCCCCGTCAGCGCGGCGGATCGCGGAGGACGGCGCGCTTTTCCCGGAACTCGGCG
Source organism: Polyangium sp. (in: bacteria) (assembly GCA_025450955.1). Taxonomy (GTDB): domain Bacteria; phylum Myxococcota_A; class Polyangia; order Palsa-1104; family Palsa-1104; genus JANWLJ01. Next base: position 5,447 of record JANWLJ010000064.1, read on the forward strand.
CGGATCGCCACGTACTCTTCGCGGGTCAGGCCGAGCTCGTTTCCGATCTGACGGATCGCCTCCTCCTCGACGGTGGAGATCGAATCGTCGGCGGCGGAGACCGCGAACAGGCAGCGAAGCAGCGTGAGCTTCTCTTCGGTGGTGCAGAGCGCGCGCAGCTCGCGGGTGGCCAGATAATTTCCGGTCGCGCCGTGCAGCTGGTTCTCCGCCTGCGCCACCGCCACCGCGCGGCGCGCCTGCTCGGGCTCGAGCCCGCCGTACTCGGCGACGATGCGCTCCATCTGCCGCGTCTCCGCTTCGCTGATCTCGAGATCGGCGTAGGCGACCCGGCTGAGCACGAAGGCGAACACCGCGATGAAGCGCGCCCGCTCGGGCGGAAGCCCTTCGAGCGCGGCGGTGATCCGGCCGAGCACATCCCTCTCCGACGGGGACGCGCTCTCTTTCGGCTTGAGCCCGAGCCAGTGCAAGATCGACATCTCGACTACCTTATACCAGCGGCGCCACCAGGCGCCCGAGATCCTCGCCGAGCCCGCGCAGCCGTCCGCGGCGGGGGAGCCGGCCGCCCGAGCGCGCCTGCACGGTGCTAAACCAGTCGGCGATGTGCTCGATCTCCGACGGAGAATAGAAGAACAGCGAGATCTCGTAGTCGAGAAACAGGCTGCGCATGTCGAGGTTGGCCGAGCCGAGCACGCCCACCGCGTCGTCGATCACGGTGACCTTGGCGTGCATCATCCCCGGGTGAAAGAGGCAGATGCGCGCGCCCGCCTCCTGCACCTGGCGCAGATAGCTCGCGCCCGCCAGATCGGCGATGCGGTGGTTCGAGCGCGCCGGCACCAGCACCCGCACATCGACGCCGCGACGCGCCGCCAAAACCAGCGCGCGGGCCAGCGCCTCGTCGGGAATGAAGTAGGGCGTGGCGATGAAGATGCGGCGCCGCGCCTGAAACAGCCCGGTGAGATAGGCGTCGTAGAGCGTGTCGCTCGAGGTGTCGGGGCCGCTTCCGGCGACCTGGATCGTCGCCGCGCCGCTCGCCGCCGCTTTCTGCTCGCCTGCGCGGAGACTCTCGCCGGCGGCGAACGACCAGTCGGAGCGGAACACCGCCTGGAGATCGGCGGCGGCCGGCCCGTCGACGCGCATCGAGACGTCACACCAGCGGCCGGCGAGCGGCTCGGGGCCCATGTACTCGCGCGCCAGGTTCATCCCGCCGACCATCGCCGTGACCCCGTCGACGACGACGATCTTGCGGTGGTTGCGCAGGTTGGCGTGGCCGCGAAACGGCAGGTGCACGACCGGCATGAAGGTGGCGACCTTGCCGCCTGAGCGCTCGAGCGCGGCCAGATCGCGGCGGCTGGCGCGAAACGAGAACAGCGCGTCGAGGAGGAGCCGCACCTCGACGCCGGCGGCCGCCTTGCGCGCGAGCCGCTCGAGCACCGCGTGGCCCACCTCGTCGTCGCCGAGGATGAAGGTGGCGATGTGGATCGAGCGCTCGGCGCTTTCGATCATTTCGAGGAGACCGGCGAACGCCGCCTCGCCGGTGGCAAACAGCGCGACCCGATTTCCGCTCGACGGGCGCGGCGCACCGTCGGAGCGGAGGATGCGCTCGAGATCGGCGCCCGGCGCGTCGGGCGGATCCGACGCCGGATAGAGCCGCGCTTTTTTCGCCGCCCGCCGGGCCAGCTTGCGCCCGCCGAAGACCAGATAGAGCGGCACGCCGACGTACGGCACCAGCGCGACCGCGAGCAGCCAGGCAAACGTGCTGGCCGGCGCGCGCCGCTCGCCGAGCACCCGCGCCAGGATCACCAGCGCGAGCAGGAACCCGAGCACCGTCGAGAGGTGCGAAAAAAGCCAGACCCAGCCGGCGTGGACCGCGGTCATCCGGGAGGCGGCGCCGGGCGCGCGCGATAGAAGACCACGTCGGCGTCGCAGATCACCACCATCCCGCTTTGCACCAGCTCGTCGAGCGCGGGCATCGCCTTTTCCAGATTGGCGGCGGTGTCGACCACCTCGATGGTGAGCGGCTCGTCGGCGGAGCGCCACAGCTTGCGCCGGTGGATGCGGCCGCTCGCGCCGTAGCCCATAAGGCCCCGATGGACGGTGACCCCGGCGAGATCGAGCAGGTGAAAGCGCTTCACCAGCGCCTCGACGAGCGGCTCGTTCTCCCAGCTGTCGGCGGCGCCGATGTAGATGCGCATCAGCTTGGCCTTGCCTTCGAGCTTTACGTGCTCGCCCTCGGGCGGCGGAGGCGGGCGGCGCGGTGTATAGCGCACCACCTCGACCTCGGAGAGCTCGACCACTCCCTCTTCGACCAGATCGTGAATATCGGGCAGCACCCGATCGATCGCCTCGGCGCCGTCGACGATCTCGATCCGGACCGGCAGCTTCTGCTCGAGATCGGGATGGGCGACGTGGACCTCGCCGCTCGCGCCGAAGCCCATCAGCCCGCGGGTCACCGTCGCGCCGGCCAGCCCGTGCTTGCGCGCCAGCTCGACCACCAACTGATAGATCGGCCGGCCGTGGCGCGTGTCCGATTCGTCGACGTAGACGGTGAGCTTCTTGGCTTTGCCTTTGGCCAGCATCAAATCTCCTAAAGCCGGCGCGCCAGCCACGCCGCGAGCAGCACCGCCACGAATCCGACGATCACCGACGAGACCACGTAGGAGAGCGCGCGCACCCAGGCGCCGTCTTCCACCAGCCGCAGCGTCTCGTACTCGAAGGTGGAGAAGGTGGTGTAGGCGCCGACGAAGCCGGTCGGAAAGAAATAACGCCAATTGGGAGAAACGGTGATTCGCTCGCTCACCAAGGTGAGAAAGAACGCGATCGCGAAGCAGCCGGTGATGTTGATGAGGAAGGTGCCGTAGGGCCAGCTCGCGCCCCAGCGATGGGAGACGCCGGTGCCGACGACATAGCGGGTGATGGCGCCAAGAAAGCCGCCGGCGCCGACGAGCAGCAGCGCGCCGAGCTTCATGGCCGATTCATATCACGATCGGCGAAAACGCGTTCGGAATGCGAAAGGAAATGGGTTACGAAACCGGCGGGCAGGCGTAGACGGCGCTGACGCTGGTGGTGATGCCCTGTTGCAGATCTTTGCACGCCTGGCCGTAGAAGATGATCGACAGATCGTTCGGGCCGTAGTCCCAGCCGTCCATATGGGTGGTGTCGTGCGGCACCGTCATCCCGTTCGACTGGATGCTGACCAGGCCGGGATTCTGCGGCGCCATCTGCAGCGCGTAGCTGCACGAGACGATCTGCCCGGCGACGGTGTTGAGCACGTTGACCAGATCCTGCGTCGAGGAGACCGAGTAGTAGGGCTTCTGGCCGGCCGTGGTGTTCGGCTCGAGGCCGTCCATCGCCATCGTGGTGAGCGTCTGATCGGCGCCGGTGTTGCCGCCGATGCCGACCACGAAGGTGTGGATGCCGGCGGTGGCCGCGGCCGAGACCGCCATCTCCGCGCCCGCGTCGTCGGCGCCGAAGCCGCCCGCGCCGCAGTTGGGCTCGCCGTCGGTGGCGAGCAGCAGATATTTGGGATGTCCGTCGTTGTCGATCATGCCGCCGAAGTAGGCGACCGCGGCGTTGATCGCGGCGGCGGTGGGCGTGAGCCCATTTGGCGTCGAGGCGTCGAGCGCGGTCTTGATCGCGGCGCCGCTGTTGGCGCCGACCGGCACGTCCGGCTGCATCGGCGCGCCGCACTGCCCGTCGGAGGAGAACATCTCCAGGCCCCAGTCGATGGTGTTGACGGTCTGCACCACCTGCTCGATCGCGTTGACCATCTGGATCCACTTCGAGGTCGGATCTTTCGCGCCGCTCAGCGGATTGTCGTTGGCGTCGTCGCTCATCGAGCCCGAGCGATCCTGGACGATCAGCAGGTCGGGGGTGTTGCCGTGGACCAGCATGAAGTTCTGCACGCCGCAGTTGTTGCTGATCCCGCCGTCGGGGGTGATGCCGCCGCCGTCGTCGCCGCCCCCGTTGTTGCTGCCGTTGTTGTTGCCGGTGTTGCCGTTGTTGTTGTTGCCGCCTGAGCCGACCCCGCCGCCGGAATGGCCCGAGCGGCCGACGGTGGTGCCGCAACCTGCCGCCAGCGAAGTGCCCAGCGTTGCCACACAAAGAGAGAGCAGAAGACGTCGCATGGGAGCCTCCGAGCGAGCGGTTGCCCCGCGTCCTCAGCAAGGACCGCGCCTCGCGCCCGCCGCGGACGCGATCGGGTAACCGCGGGACAGACAAGGAGGACTTCGCAGTGAACACGAAATGTGGCGGTGGCGGGAGCGAAAGGACCAGGGCGCGCCGCCGCGGGATCGAGGCGAAACGCCCCAACGAGCGCGAGCGATTACTCGGCCAGCTCGAGCGCGATCGAGCGCATCCGCGGCGCGCTGCCGCAGTGCAGGGTGTAGCTCTCCGCCGGGCTGGTGGCGACGTGCACGTCGGTGTGGAGCTGACCGTTTTCTTCCCAGACGTAGGTGATCTTCACCGGGCGAAAGCCGCCGTGCGGCTCGGCGTAATCGGCGTCGATGCGAAACGAAAAAATCTCGGTGGTGTTTTGCTGGGTGCCGGCGAACCGGACCAGCGCCTGGCGGGTGCCGGGCGGAACCGCGTCGAAAGTCAGGTACTCGGAATTTCCGGGCGTGGGGCCGGCGGCGCGGCCGACCGTCTGAAAGGTCTGGCCGCCGTCGAGCGAGACCTGATAGTCCCAGCCGTCGTTGGGATCGCGCGCGCGATATTCGGCGCCGAACCGGAGCCGCACCAGATCGCCCGGCGTCGCGATCGGAAAGGTCACCGTTCCGGTCGGCCGGGTGAGCTGAAGCGGCGCGTCGGTGACGCCGTCGAGCTGCGGATGAAAGGCGGTGAAGTTGAGGTTGCGGGTCTCGTGGCGATCGGTCGCGCCCTCGAGGGTGATCGTGCCCTCGTTTGGCCCGGCGGTGAAGCGGAGGGAATTGTCGCCCGCCGCCAAGGCCGGCAGCGCGCGCTGCGAATACTGGATCGCGTCGGTGAGGTTCACCCGCGAAAGGCCGGTCCCCGCGCCCGAGAGCTGAAAGCGCACTTGATAGTCGTAGCGCCGGCGCACGAGCGGGCTGAGATCGATCGTGCGCGAGCCCGAATCGGTGAGGGTGGCGAGCGGCGTCCAGTCGAGCCCGTGATTTTCCGAGTAGAAGATCGCGAGCTGGCCGCCCGATCCGATCCGCGCCTCGACGGTGAGCGCGCCGTCGAGATAGACGTAGCTCGACGGCATCCGCAAGGTGACGAGGCCCGGGCGAGCTTGATCGCTCACCTCGATCTTCGCGCCGCCGGTCGGGCCCGCGACCAGATTGTCGAAGTCGAGCGCGGCGGCTTTCAGCTCGTCCGGCGAAAGCGGCACCTCCCATTCGAGCGTGCCGTTGCCCACCCGACCGGGCGCCAGATCGCCGTAGGCGGGCGAGTAGCCGAGCGCGCCCTGTCCCGGCACCGCATTCACCGACTGGCAGGGCAGCCCGAGATCGTCGTTTATGTGCCGGCCTTGATTGGACCAGTTGCGGGTGAGCCGCTCGCCCTTTCGAAGCTGGATATTGACCTGATAACCGAGGGTATATCCATATTCGGTAATGCCGTTTTCGGTGCCGTCATAAGAGATCATGGTATCGGGCCAGCCCTGCACCCCGGCGGGAAACAGGCCGTCCTGCGAGTAGAACGGAGAGGCGGCGAGGAGCGCGGGGCCGCTCTGCCACGCGCCGGTTTCGCGCATCGCTTCCAGGCCGGCCGCATTTCCGGCGAGCGTTGGATGGAGCGCGAGCCAGCCGCTCACCTGAGCGACGAGATCGTCGACGCCGGCGAGCGTGCCGTCGGGTTTGGGAAACTGGTTGATATAGGCGGCGTCGAGCATGTGCCAGGCGCCGCTCCAGGAGACTTCGGGCACGCTGTGCTCGCGCAGGATTCGCCCGCGGGCGTCGAGCCCGACCGCGCGGCTGAGCGCCTCCACCGCCGCCGACGCGCAGTCGCACTGCGCATATCCGTAGACGTTGAACAGCTTGATCGGATCGTGCGGATGGGTGCTCGACTCGAGAAACTCCTCGGCCGGCGTGTCCTGCTGGCGAAACGCCACCACCGAGCGCCACACCGCCTGCGCCTTCTCGGCGTCGCTCAGGGTCGGCGCGATGAACGAGCGCTTCCACGCGGCGAGGCTCGATACGTCGGCGACCTGATTCGACACCACCTTGACGAAGCTCACCACCCCGACGGTGGCTGCCGAGGTGCTCGAGGCCGGCGGCGCATCCGGCGTGGCGCCCTCGCCGCCGTCGGTGGTGGTCGTGGGGGTGGTGCCCCCGACGCCCTTCGGCGCGGCCGGCGCGCTCGGCCGGCAGGACGCGGCGCCGAGGAGCGCCAAGCAAAAAAGGGAGCTGCGCGTCATGAAAACTCCTTCGCCGTGCGGCCGTCCGATCGACCAAGGAGCAAGCGTCAGGCCCGCAGCTCGTCACCCGGTGAGCCGCGCGCGAGAGAACTCGATCGCCGCGGCGCGAGAACTGCGCGGGACGGCGAGGGCGGATCGTTCGCCCCGCTTCGCGCGAGGGTCAGTCGCCTTCGCCGTAGCCGCGCGGATCGCAGGAGACGTCGACGAGGTCGAGGCAGTCGAGACATTGGTCGAGGCCGGACTGCGGGTCGGGCCGCACTCCGTGATGGCTACCGCAGATCACGCATGGACGGCCGCCGAGGAGGCGCGCGGGCACGCCGGCGCGAAGCAGATCGCCGCGGGTGAGAATGCCGATCGCGGTGCCGTCTTGCACCACCGGCAAGCAGCCGATCTCGAGCCGCTCCATCGCCGCGGTCGCTTCGGCGAAGGTCGCGTCGGAGCCGACGACGTAGAGCGCGCTCGTCATCCGATCCCGCACCCGCTCGCCAGGCAGCGGCGGCGGGTGCAGATCGCAGCGGCACAGCACCCCGCACAGCTCGAGGCCGTCGGTGACGAGCAGGTGACGAATGCAATGGTCGCGCATCACCCGCTCGGCCTGGCGAGCGTCGAGCGCGGGCGGTACGGTCACGAGCGCGCGCGTCATCCGATCGCCGACCGGCGTGTCGGGCGTCCAGGCGCAGCGGATGGTCACCTCCGACAGCCCGGGCCCGGCGCGCCAGCCGCGATCGCGCGGACACAGCAGGCACTCGTCACCGCCGTGCTCCTCGCCGCGCCGGCAGGAGATGCGCGCCGCGATCAGCCGCTCCTCCTCCTCCGGAGCTCCGGGCGGCAGCCGCGCGATCGTATCGCACAGCCCGTCGAATGATCCTCCTGGCTCGATATGCAGATCGACCGACGGCCCAAAGCCCACCAGCTCGACGCCCATGTTGCCCTCCTCCCGCTGACCCGCTACGGCGCGTCGGTGCGCCGTGCTCCGTTCGCGACGTCGAGCATCGGCTGTGCCACGGAAGCAGGCGCCAATTCATTGGCGAATGTGCAGCAGCTGGCGGCAGCCGGTGCGTGGTCCGCCGATCGGCCCGCAGCGCTTGCGCGTGCTCGACGGAAAAATCAGCCGGCCGTCATGAATCGCCGCCGTCATCAGGCGTTGGCCGGGCTCTTGCTCGATTTGGTGGCGAAGGAGACCCGGACGATGGAGCGCAGACCGCTCGGCAACGTGCTGGTGGCGACCGACTTCACCCGCCATGGCCACGAGGCGGTGGCGCGCGCGATGTGGCTTCCGGTCTCGCAAGGCTCGGGCATCACCCTCTTGCACGTGGTGCCGCCGGGGGCGCCCGACGCGCTCGC
>JANWLJ010000065.1 GCA_025450955.1 Polyangium sp. (in: bacteria)
ATCACGTGCGCTGCGGCGGCCCTGGGGCCCACACCCTTACGCTGTCGCGTTAGCGGATTGGCTCGATCGCCGGGCGAGCGTTAGGCAGCGGTGCGCTCACCCAAGCAGCGGGGGCGGCCGACCAGCACCGCGTCCTCGTCGAGGAGCCAGCGGCCGCGGCGGGCGGGGAGCTCGAACATCGCGTCGAGGAGCAGCTCTTCCATCACTGAGCGCAGGCCGCGCGCGCCGGTGTTGCGGGAAAGCGCGCTCCGGGCGATCGCGAGCAGCCCGTCGGGCGTCACCTCGAGCCGCGCGCCCTCCATCTGAAACAGCTTCTGGTACTGGCGAAGGATCGCGTCTTTGGGCTGGGTGAGGATGAGCACGAGCTGCTCCTCGTCGAGCGGCTGCAAGCAGACGTGCACCGGGAACCGCCCGAGGAACTCGGGGAGAAACCCGAAGCCCTGCAGATCGGTGTTGGTCACCTCGGTGTAGCCGCCGTAGGGCGCGGCTGCGTCGCGGCCGCCCGAGCGGAAGCCGACCGACTCGCGCTTCTGATCGACGATCCCGCGCGCCAGCCCGTCGAAGGCGCCGCCGCCGATGAAGAGAATGTTGGAGGTGTCGACCTCGATCGGATCGCCGCCGACGCCGCTGCGATCGGCGCCCACCCGCACCACCACCTTTTTTCCTTCGAGCAGCTTGAGCAGCCCCTGCTGCACGCCTTCGCCCGAGACGTCACGATCGTGACCGGGGCGGCGCGCCAGCTTGTCGATCTCGTCGATATAGATGATCCCGCTCTGCGCCCGCTCGACGTTGTTGTCGGCGGCGCGGAGGAGCTTGGCGATGATGCTCTCGACGTCCTCGCCGACGTAGCCCGCCTGGGTGAGCGGCGTCGCGTCCGCGAGGGTGAACGGCACGTCGATGATGCGCGCCAGCGTGCGCGCCAGGTGGGTCTTGCCGGTGCCGGGAGGGCCGAGAAGAAGGATGTTCGACTTCGAGACCTCGACGTCGCCGCCGCGCCGCCCGAGGCTGATGCGCTTCAGGTGGTTGTAGACCGCGACCACCAGCATCCGCTTGGCGCGCTCCTGGCCGATGACCCACTCGTCGAGCCGCGCCTTGAGCTCCTTCGGCTTGCGCGGCCGCCCGTCGGTGCCGGTCTCCGGCCGTCGATCTTCGACGAGGAGCTGCTTGCAGACTGTCACGCAGCGCTCGCAAATGTAGACGTTGGGCCCGGCCACCAGCTTGCGCACCTCTTCGCGCGGGCGTCCGCAAAAAGCACACCGCCTATCCGTCAGGTCGCGTCCGCGATAGCTCACGACCGTCAGTTGAGCAACGGACGTGCCAGGGAGAATCTTTTACTTCTGGAGCGCCCAGTGAATGTGACGGTAGACCTCTTCGCTCATCACCAGCGACGAGTGGCCGAGCGGCACCATCAGCGAGTGCGCGCCGTCGAGCGGCGTCGACGCCGGCGGGCACACCCAGTCGCGCTGCGCGGCGATGGTGAAGTAGTCGACGTCGCGCGGCAAGGGACCGCTTCGGAGCTCACGGAGAAAGCGGCTGCCCGGCAGAAGCTGCCACGCGCTCGCCGACATCAGCCCGGCGACGGCGATGCCGAGCAGCGCGGTCCAGGTCCCTTTGACCGGCGTGCCCATCATGATGAGCTTGCGCACCCGTTCGTGGCCGCCGAGCTTCTTGACGTAGTAAAGACCGATGAGGCCGCCCATCGAGTGGCCGATGATGTCGATCTTCTTCACCGGCGTCTGCGCCAGGATCGATTCGATCTTGCGGTGAATGAGAAACGCGGAGGTGCGGATGTCGCGCACGTTGAGCGAGCCCAGGTTGAACGAGAAGACGCAGATGCCGTCGTCGTTCAGCCGCCGCTCGAGGATGTACATCGAGCCGCGGGTTCCGAGATAGCCGTGCAAGAGCAGCACCGGCGGATGCGCCTCGTTGATCGATCCGAAGAACGCCTTGCGCTTGATTCGATTGCCGCGCGCCAGGTGGCGCAGATAGGAGAGCGCGTGGCGGGCGCCCGAGAGATCTTCGCGCACCCCGGTGTCGATGCGCCTGAGCTTGACCCCCGGGCGCGTGAGCAGGCGGGCGAAGCGGCCGAAGTAGGACTCCTCGCGCTCCCTCAACTGCGGCCGCCTCCTTCGCGCTCTTCGAGGAGTGAGCGAGCGATCACCAGCCGCTGAATTTCGCTCGTCCCCTCGACGATGCGCATCATCCGCGCCTCGCGGTAGATCGCTTCGATCGGGCAGTCCTTCATGAACCCCATGCCGCCGTGGATCTGCACCGCGCGATCGGCGGCGCGGCCGAGCGCCTCGGAGGCGAACAGCTTGCACATCGCCGCCAAGGTGGTGACCCGCTCGCCCGCGTCGCGGCGCGCCGCCGCCTGATAGAGCGCCGGACGCAGCATCGTCAGCTCGACCGCGATGTCGGCGAGCATGTGCTGAATCGCCTGCTGCTCGGCGATCGGCCGGCCGAACTGCACCCGATTTTGCGCGTGCGCGGTCGACAGCGCGAGCAGCTCCTCCATGGTGCCGAGGCAGCGCGCCGCGAGCGACAGCCGCCCGAGATCGAGGATGCGCATCGCGGTGACGAACCCCTGCCCGATCTCGCCCACCACCGCGTCTTCGGACAGCGCGCAGTCCTCGAACACCAGCTCGGCCTGCTTGACCACGTCCGAGCCCATCGAGTCCTGCACCCGCGCGACGCGAAATCCCGGGGGGCCCTTCTCGACGAGAAACGCGGTGATTCCGCCTTTGGCCTTGGCGCTCTTGTCGGTGACCGCGAACACGGTGGTGAGCTCGGCGACGTCGCCGCGCGAGATGTAGTGCTTGGTGCCGTTCAGGACGAAGCGGCCGTCTTCGGTTCTTTCGGCGCGGGTCTCGATTGCCTGCGCGTCGGAGCCGGCGCCCGGCTCGGTGAGCGCGAAGGCGGCGATCCATTCGCCCGAGGCGAGCCGCGGCAGATAGCGCGCCTTTTGCGCCTCGGTGCCGCTTTGCACCAGCCCCATCACGCCGATCCCGTTGTTGCCGGAGATGAGCATGTTGAAGGCGGAGTGGGCGCGGCCGAGCTCCTCCTGCACCGCCAGGTGGGCCCACGTCGACAGCCCGAGCCCGCCATATTTTTCCGGGATGGTGAGGCCGAAGTAACCGAGCTCGCGCAGCTTGGCGATGAGCTCGTCGGGGATGCGCCGCTCGCGCTCGATCTCGAGGGTGCGCGGGCGCAGCTCGCGATCGACCAGCCGCCGGGTTTGGGCGCGCAGGAGCTGCACGTCCTCGGGCTCGGATGAGAACGCGTTCACGCGGGCTACCATAGCATGCTACGCTCGTGTCCCGCGCCCTCTCCGTCGAGGGCCAGGGCAGGCAACGTGGACGCGCCGACCAAACGCGCCTTCTATCTCGGGCGCTACAACTGCATCGAGTCGATCGGTCAAGGACCGCTCGGCGAGACCTTCCGCGCCAAGATCTACGGCGTCGCCGGGTTCGAAAAGCAGTTCGCGGTCAAGAGGCTGCCGCAGCGATTGTGCGACGACGAGGAGCTGGTGGCGCGCTTCGTCAACGCCGCGACCGCCTACGCCGCGCTCGACCACGAGCGGATCGCGCGGGTGCACGAGGTCAACGTTCAGGGCGCGCAGTATTACATCGCGATCGATCTGGTGCGCGGGCTCGATCTGCATCGGCTGTTCGAAATTCTGCAGGGCCGCGGCGAGGCGCTGCCCACCGACGTCGCGCTGCTCGTCGCGCTCGACGTCGCCGAGGCGCTCGAGAGCGCGCACGCCCGCCGCGATCTGCTGCCGGGCGGCGTGCTTCATCTCGGGCTCGCGCCGCACGCGGTGATGGTGACCACCGACGGCGAGGTGCGGCTGCTCGACGTGGGCCTGCTCGGCTCGCTGGTGCGGCTCGGTTGGGCCGACGACGACACGCTCTTGCCGACGCTCGGCTATCTGCCGCCCGAGCTGCTCCGCGCCGATCCGGTCGATGCCCGCGCCGACGTCGTTTCGCTCGGCGCGCTCCGTTATGAGCTGCTCTCGGGCAAGCGCGCCTTCCCCGGCGATCGCGCGCGCGAGGTGCGGCGGCTCATCGAAGCGGCGTCGCCTGAGCCGCCCGCCGCCGATCCGCGGCTGCAAGGATTTCTCGCGCTCGCGCTCGCCGCCGATCCCGCCGCGCGCCCGCCCTCGATGTCGTCGGTGCGCGAAGCGCTCGCGCCGATCCTCGGCAGCCGCGGCACCCGCGCTCGCCACGAGCTCGGCGCGATCGTTCGCCGCCTCGCCCGCCCGGTCACCCGCACCGGCGCGTTCCCGGTGGTGGCGATGCCGACCGCGCCCCCGCCGCCGGTCAGCCCGCCCGACCGTCGCTGGCAGCCGCCGCTGCTCCGCTCGAACGCGACCCACCCCGAGCCGCCCGCCAAACCCGCCGCGCCACCGCTCCCGCCGTCGTCACCATCGTCGACTTCAGCTTCGGCGGCGCCGCCTTCAGCATCGGCATCGCCGCCGCCGCCGCCGCCGATCGGGCCGCAGCTCTCGACCATTCCGCCGCGCAACACCTTTGCCGGCGTCGGCCCCGATGATCAGGTGCTGGTCCCGATCGAGCTGGTCGACCTGCCGGGAGCGCCGACCGCGCCGGAGATGCCGGCCGTCTCCGGCGACCCCGCCGCCGCGCCCGCCGATCCGCTCGACAGCGCGATCACCGCGCCGGTCCAAACGAGCGCGCCCGATCGCGCCTCCGAAGCGGCCGCGCCGCCGCCCATTCCCAATTCAGCTCCGTCGCCGCTCGCGCCGCCGATTCCGCCGAGCGTAGCGCCGCTCGCGCCGCCGATTCCGCCGAGCGCAGCGCCGCCCGCCGGCCCGCCCGTCGCGACTGCGCTGGCGCCGAGCTCGTCGCCCGTCGCGCCCGCAAAAAAGGAAGGCTCGCTCCGCTGGGTCGGGCTGTTGGTGGCGGTCGTCGCGCTCGGCTCGGCCGCGGCGATCTCTGTCGCGATCCATCACTCGAAGAGCGCAGCGCCGTCCGTCTCCGTCGAGGTGCCGCGGCCGCCCGCGCCCGCCGCGCCCGCGATCGCGCCGATCGCGCCCGCTCGGCCTGCGCCGCCGACTCCCGCCGCGCCCGCCGTCCCTACCCTCGACATCATCACCACCCCGGTCGGCGCCACGATCTTCGTCGACGGCGAGCCGCGCGGACCAAGCCCGCTGCACCTGACGATCGCGTCGGGCCG
>JANWLJ010000066.1 GCA_025450955.1 Polyangium sp. (in: bacteria)
AAAACCGCCCTCCGGCGGCCAGCCCGCCGCCCGTCGGCGAAAAGTAGGGCGCGAGCGCAAGCGTCCGTCGCTCCGGCCGGAGCCCGCGATAAAGGAAATAGGCTGAGACTCCGATCGCGGCGACGCCGACCGCGTACAGGCAGTCGGCGGCGAGCGCCTGGCTCTGGGCGTCCGAGCGCAGCGCGCGCTTGCGGTTCTCGTCGAGGCTCGCGGAGAATTGATCGTGCAGCGAGAGCGCGCTCACCGACAGCCCGATCGCGACGCCGAGCGCGGCCACTCCGCCTGCGCCGAGCCCGATGGCGAGCCCGCGATCGCGACGGCGCGGATCGGGGCGCGGCTGCGGACGGTGCGCAGGCGGCGGCGGAATCGGCGCGACCACGACGGGCGCCGGCTTGGGCGCAGGCGGCCGCTCGGGCGGAGCGGGGCGCGGCGTCGGGCGCGGATGGCTGAGCGCGACCGGATGCGGCACCTCGCGCAGGTGCGCGGCGCGCGCCTCGGCCCTCACCTTGAGCGCCGGGTCGGCGTCGTCGGCCATCGCGTAGCGGGTGTAGAAGTCGGCCGCCTTCTCCTTCTGACCGAGCTTGTCGTACGCCTTGCCGAGGTTATAGAGGAGGGCGGTCACCGGCTCGAGCTGGTAGGCGCGCTCGAGCAGGTCCGCGGCGCGGTGATAGTCGGCGGCGTGATAGGCGGCCGCCGCTTCACTCGCCAGCCGCTCGACGGGATTGCGCCGCTCGCCGCGCGCCACCCCGGCGCAAAGCACGATCACCCCAACCAACGTCGCCACCACCCTCGCGGTCTGCATTCGTTCCCCGATAGCAGCGTAGGACCCCGCGCCCTTTCGTGTCAACCGCGCGTCCCGTCGGGGTCAGCGTGGGTCGCGGGCGTGGCGGGCGATGGTGGTGAGGATCTTGTAACCGGCGCCGGCGACGCCGCGCAGCGTGCCGGAGATCTTGGAGCGCCCGCCGCGACGGCGGCGCCAGCTCGCCGGCACCTCGACGACGCGCAGGCCGCGCCGGATCGCCTTGACCTGCATCTCGGCAGTCCAGCCCCAGTCGAGGTCGCCCATCTCGAGCCGCTCGAGCGCGTCGAGCCGAATCGCGCGATAGGGGCCGAGATCGGTGTGGCGCACCCCGTAGAGCGCGAAGATGAGCAGCGTCGCCACCAGATTTCCCGCGCGCGCCTGCGGCGTGAGCGCCCCGCGCTCGATCCGGGCGCGGTCGAGCACCCGCGAGCCGAGCACCAGATCGGCCTCGCCGCGCTCGATCGGCGCGAGCAGCCTCTCGAGCTCGCCCGGATCATCGGCGCCGTCTCCGTCGAGAAACACCAAAATCTCCGGCGGCGGCGCGGCGCGGCGGCACTCGGCGATCCCGCGCAGGCAGGCGGCGCCGTAGCCGCGATGCGGCTCTTCGAGCACCTGGGCGCCGGCCGCGCGCGCCACCTCGCGGGTGCGATCGCGCGAGCCGTTGTCGACCACGATCACCCTTCTCACCCGGGTCGTCGCCAGCTCGGCGAGCACCCCGGGCAGCGCCTCCTCCTCGTCGAGCGCGGGGATGATCGCGTCGACAATCAAGATCGCGACGGCCGGTCTTTGAAGGTGCCGTTACCGCTCATCGATCGCCGACGTCGAGGCGCGCCTTGACGAACTCGCTCTTGAGCTCGCCGCGCAGCCGCCGGGTCCAGTCCTCGGCGTCTTTGAGGTGCCGCCCCGCGGGCAGGGTGTCGCGATAGCCGGCCAGGCGACGGCAGCCGTCCTCGACCGAGCCGCGCGCCTCTTCGCGCGCCACCGCGAGCAGCGCGCTGAAGTAGGCGTCGTCGACGAGATCGGTCTCGAGCAGCCCCGCCTCCACGTCGAGCGCGAGCGCGCGGACGAAGTCGGCCGCCGCCTCGGCGTTGCGATCGAGCTGCACGCAAGCGGTCGCGCGATCGACGTAGTGCTCGGGGTTGTCGTCCTCGAGCGCGATCTGGCGGCTCGCCTCCGCGATCGCCTGCTCGTAGTGGCCGTCCTGGATCAGCTTCGACGCAAACGAACGGCCGTACTGGCCCGACATGCTCATTTCGATCTCCTTCGGCGACGAGCGCCGTATGCTGGCGGCAGGAGGATACACGAATGGCGCTCGCGCCGACGCGCCGTGAATTTCGCCTCACCTTGAGCCACGTCGATCGCGGGATCGAGCGCGCCGAGACGGTGATCGCGGCGCAGCACCCGTCGGAGACCAACGAGCATTTGACCCTGCGCCTGCTCGCCTGGTGCCTGTTCGCCGAGGAGGGGCTCACCTTCGGCCCCGGCCTGTCCACGCCCGACACCGCCGATCTGTGGACCCACGATCTCACCGGCCGGCTCACCCGGTTCATCGAGTGCGGCGCCGCGCGCGGCGAGGCGCTGCGCAAGGTGGTGCACCAACACTCGGGCGCCGAGGTCCACGTGGTGCTCTCCGATCCCCGCCGTCGCGACGAGCTGGTGGCCGAGCTGGCCGGCTGGCGCCGCGCCGAGGAGGTGACGGTCTGGATGATCGATCGCGAATTGGTCTCCGCGCTCGCCGCCAGGGAGGAGCGCCGGCAGCGCTGGACCGTTACGGTGGTGGGAGATCACTTCTACTTGGATGCCGACGGGGTCAGTCTCGACGGCGCGGTCGATCGTCAAAGCCTCGGCTGAGGCTCGGCAGGCGCAGCACGAGCCGTGGATTAATTGTATGACGAAATATGACGAGATACTTCGAGATCAGATGATGTATTACGACAAATCGACCGGACGCAGCCCCTCGAGGAAGCGCACCAGCATGCTCGAGCGCAGCACGTTCTCGATCTTGCCGCGGCCGTGCTCGGGGTGGACGATGATCTCGCCCGCCTTGTAGCGCGCCTTGGGATCGAACGGCCGCGGATCGACCGCTTCCAGCAGCTCCTTTTGCAGCGCGCGCTTCTCGTCGGCGCGCTTGTCGCGGGCGGCCTCGTCGGTGCGGCGCTGCGCCGGGATTCCGACCGGCGCCGGGGTCTGCGCCCGCGCGCGGGCGGGCGGCTCGCCCTTGTGCGCGTGACGGCTTGCGCACACCACGCAGATGACCTGCTTGGCCTCGCTGCCGACCATCGCGACGATGCGGTGCTCGCGCATCTCTTTACACTTGCCGCACCAGGACTCGATCTCGCCGCCGACCGACAGCTTCTCCGACGGCGCCGCGCGCTCCGGAACGATGGGCTTGGGCGGCATGCGCTGCTCGAGAAACGGCAGCGAGCCCGCGTCCCGCGACGAAACCGCCTTGGCGCCGGGCATCCGCCGGGTGAGCTGCTCGGCGGCGCGCCGCAGATCGACCACCCGGCGGCCGAGCCCGCGCTCGACCATTTCGCGGCTCTTCTCGTCGAGCCCGCCGCGCAGCTCCTGATAGCGCTTGGCCAGCTCTCCGACCAGCCGGCCGACCGCGAGCTGCCGCGCGTCCTCTCCCGACTCGAGCGCGGCGTCGACCTCGTTGATCGCGGCGCCCACTTCATGACTGAGCTCTTTCAATTGTTCGCTGGTCAAGTCGTCCACGGCTTCCTTTCCTTCATTACTTTTTTCTGGCGCGGAGTGTACTCGATCCCGGCGCGAGCGGCTGTGCTAGAACGATCGGGTGCGGCGCGGCCTCTTCGCGGTCGGTCTGGTCCTCGCGTTCGCGTCGTCGGGAGGTTGCCGGCCGCCGCCGCCCAAGATGGCGCCGCCTTCCCACGGCGCGCCGCTCTCGGGAGAGGTGGCGAGCAACATCGCCCGCGCCGACTACGCCGGATCGGCCGCCTGCCGTCGCTGTCACGCCTCCTATTTCAAGAGCTGGGCGTCGTCGCCGATGCACAACATGACCCGCCTGTCGGCCGACGTTCCGATCCACGCCGCGTGGCAGGGCGCGTTTCGCTTCAAAGACGACGACGTGCGCTTCGAGCGCGCCGGCGGAAAACGCTACCTGCGCATCGAGTCGAAGTCGCACGGCACCTCGCTGTGGCAGGTGACCAAGGTGATCGGCGGCCACCACCGCGAGGACTTCGCCGGCGTCGAGGTCGCGAGCGAAGGCGCCGCTCCACCGGGCGGCGCGCTCGAGCGGGTGCTGCCGGCGACCTGGATGATCGAAGCGCAACAGTGGCGCTACAAAGGCTACTCGGTGATGTCGCGCGAGCGGCCCTACCTGCGGGCCGGCGCGGTGTGGAGCCGCACCTGCATCTTCTGCCACAACACCGAGCCGTACCTCTCGACCATCCTCGGCGCGCTCGCCGGACCCGGCACGCAGCCCTATCAGGGCGAGGTGGTCGACGCGCTCCTGCCGCCCGAGCGGCGCTGGAAATTTCAAATCACCGACGAGGACGCGCTCAAAAAAACGCTCCTTTCCGAGATCGATCATCTGGCCGGAAAGCGCGCGCTCGACTTCGCCGCGCCGCTCGCGCCCTCCGCGGTCGTCGCCGAGGCGGTCAAGGTCACCCGCGCCCGCTTCTACGCGAGCGATCTGATCGAGGTCGGGATCGGCTGCGAGTCGTGCCACGGCGGCTCGCGCGAGCACGTCGAGCACGTCGGGATCTCGCCGGTGCTCGAGCCGCGCAGCCCCTATCTAAAGGTGGTCGCGCCGCCCGGGCTGTCGCCCACCGCGCTGCGCGCGCAGCGGATCAACCGCACCTGCGCCCGCTGCCATCAGGTGCTGTTCTCGCAATATCCGTACACCTGGGAGGGCGGGCTGCGCGCGGGGCGCGGCGCCAAGGAGGGGCCGGGCGGAAGCGAGATCAACTCGGGCGAAGCGCGCGATCTTCTGCTCGGCGCCTGCGCGAGCGCGATGACCTGCGTCGACTGCCACGACCCGCACGCCCCCGACAACCAGGCGCGCATGCGCGCGCTCGACGGCCCGGCCGGCAGCGCGGTGTGCATACGTTGTCATACGAAATATGACACCCCGATCGCGGTGCGCGCCCACACCCATCACGACCCGGCCGGCGCCGGCTCGCAGTGCCTCAATTGTCACATGCCGCTAAAGAACCTCTCGCTCGACAACCGCCTCACCCGCTATCACCGGGTCGGCTCGCCCGACGATCCGCAAAAGGTCGAGGGCGATCGGCCGCTCGAGTGCGCGCTCTGCCACGGCGACAAGACCGTCGGCGAGCTGGTGACCACCATGGAGTCGTGGTGGGGCAAGCGCTACGACCGCGTCGCGCTCACCGCCCTCTACGGCTCGCTCGACGCCAACGTGATGCTGGCAACGCTCGCCCGCGGCAAGCCGCACGAGCAGGCGGTGGCGATGTACTCGCTCGGCGAGCGCAAGGTGCGCGCGGCCGCGCCGCTCATCGCCGCCCAGCTCACCCACGAAATTCCGCTGGTCCGCTACT
>JANWLJ010000067.1 GCA_025450955.1 Polyangium sp. (in: bacteria)
CCGCAACCTCTCCTCGGGCGGCGTGTGCCTCGAGATCGATCGGCCGCTCACCGAGGGCGCGCTGGTGCGGCTGACCCTGTTCAGCATCGAGGACGACGTGGAGACCGAGGGCGCGCGCGGGCTCGATCTGACCGGCACCGTGCAGTGGTCGGCGGAGGCCGATCGCGGCTACGCGATCGGGATCAAGTTCGGCAACCTTTCCGCCTCGCAGGCCAAGGCGCTCGAGCGCGCGCTCAAGGTGGTCTCGCCTCAGTGAAAGCCGCGCTCGGGGAGCTCGACCTCGGCGCGCAAGAGCTCGATGGTCTCTTTGACCACCTGCTTGATGCGGTGAAAGAAGAAGCCGCGCATCCCGAGATCGAGCCGGGCGTAGCTCTCGACCAGGTTGATGAAGAAGTCGGCCTCGAAATCGGCCAGGCCCTGTAAAAGGTGCGGCGGCGGCTCTCTCGGCATGTGGCCTCCAAAATAGGATCGGCGCCGGCTCGGGCGCGGCAAGCGGGCCGAGCGGCGAAAGTTGACGGGCGCGCGGCAAAGGCGTTATGAGCGTGCCGTGGTCGACGAGGTGATGCGGCAGATCCGGATCTTCGAGGAGCTGATCAAAGCGCGCCTCGAGGTGGATGTCGCCGGGCTGGTGGCGGGCGCGCGAGCGCGGCTCGAATCGCGCCTGTCGCTTCAGCCGATTCCCGTCGACAACGATCTTGCCGATCGCGCAGGTCCCCTCGGCTGGGGCCGGGTGCGCACCTTCGCCTGGGAGGCGCCGGGATTTCGCAAGGTGGTGCTCACCCACGTGGCGATGCGCCCGATGATCGACGGCTTCGCGCTCTCGGCGCTGCCCAGCCCGAAATTGGCGGCGCCGGTGTTCGCCTGCGATCTGATGGCGCTGCCGACGCGGGTCTCGGTCAACGTCGATGTCTACGGCGCGCCCGAGCTCGGCGCTTCGGCCAAGCGCGCGGTGCTCGAGCCGCTCGGCGAGAGCTTCGTCAGGCTCGGGACCGGCGCCGGTCCGGCGTGGGCGGCGGACCTCGCTTCGGGAGTGGGGCTGCACGCGAGGGTGAGCCCGCGCGCGGTCGACGACGCCTTCGGCGCGCTCACCGGCGCGCTCGCCCGCTACCTCGAAGTGGCTCAAACGGCCCAAGAGGGGCCGGGCGGGCCCGAGACCCAGCGCGCCTTCTTTCAGGCGTTTCACGATCACGGGCCAAGGAAGGGAGCGCTCGGTCGGGTGATGGGCGCGGCGTGGGCCGAGCGGTATAGCCGGCTGATTTTTGAGTAATCACCCGTAACCTTCTTGCACGAACCCGGCGGTTTCTTTATAGTCCGTTCGCTCGACGTCCGATAAAGAGAGGCAGGCGATGCGGATTCTTCGAGCCCGGTACCAAAGTGGCGATGATTTCTTGCGGCACTACCAACCGTCTCTGACGGGCGGTGGGCTGTTCTTTCCCACTCGAGAAGCAATGACCCTCGGCGATCCGGTGGTCCTCGAGATCCGGTTTCCCGGGCTCGCCAACAAGCAGATGATCCGCGGCTTCGTCGCCTGGCGACGGGCCGGCAAGCACCGCACCAAGCTCAGGGCCGGGCTCGGCATCGAGTTTCATAACGCCGAGGCCCGCCGTCGCGACTTTTTGATCGCCGTTGCCAAGGGGGAGATCGTGGAGATGGTCACTCGGCGTCATCGTCGGCTTCCGGTGCAGCTCGTCGCCAACTGGCGGGTGGTGTTCGATCGCGAGACCCACCACAGCCACATCGAGGACATCGGGCCGGGCGGCGCGTTTCTCCGCACCACCGAGTTTCTGCCGCCGGGCACCGAGATCGTGCTCGACGTGACGCCGCCCGGCAGCCTGCGCGCGCTCGAGATCGCAGGGCGGGTCGCCTGGACCCGTCACTCCGACGGTGAAGAGGGCATCGGCATCGAGTTCAAGGCGCGGGACGCCGGCGGCACCCGGCGGCTCAAGGAGCTGGTGCGCCGCCTCGAGCTGCTCGAGGCCGAGAGCGCGATGGACGGCGAAGACATCTCCGAAGTCTGCTGAATCAGCGACGCTGACTAGAACACTGCGCGCGCGCCGCGAATCTGCATCGCGTAGAAGTAGCCCCCGTTCGACAGCACGTAGACCTGGCGCCCGTCGGTGGTGGGCGCGCCGGTCACGCCGTGGCCGGGGAAGAAAAATTGATAGAGGTGGCCGGTGACCGCGTCGGCCACGTAGGTGCCGCCGGTCGACGACGAGACCAGCACGTAGCCGTCGACCAAGAGCGGCGTCGAGAGCTCGCCGCCCTGGGCGAGCGCCTGGCGCCAAAGGAGCCGGCCTTCGCGATCGAGGCAGTGCAGGCCCGCCTTGGCGGCGCTGAAGTAGACCCGACCACCGGCCGCCTCGACGCTGCCGGCGCCTTCGACCTCGTAGCGCCAGCTGGTCGAGCCGTCTTTGGGATCGAGCGCGAACACCCCGCCGGCGAACGACGAGACGTAGAGCGTGCCGTCGGCGTAGAGCGGCGTCGAGTCGACGTCCATGAAGCGGGTGGCGTCGCCGGCGAGCGAGCGCGCCCAGATGACGTCGCCGGTGCCGGCGTTCAGGCAGGCGAGATAGCCGTCGGAGAAGCCGGCATAGACCCGCCCGCCGAGCACCAGCGGCGCCGCATAGCCGCGGATGGTGAAGCTCTCGGGCGACTCGCGATCGTACTGCCACTTCCAGGTGCCCTTCTCGGCGTCGATGGCGTAGATGCGGTTCTCGCCGCTCGAGAAGTAGACCACCCCGTCGGAGTAGGTGGGCTCGGTGTCGATCGGTCCGCTGATCTGATATTTCCAGCGCTGGCGCCCCGTCGAGGCGTCGAGCGCGTAGAGCGCGCCGCCGTCGGTGCCGACCAGCACGGTGTTCGATTCGGCGAGATAGCGCGGGCGGCCGGTGACCGCGCCGTCGGTGTCTTTGTGCCAGAGGATCGAGCCGTCGCGCGCGTCGAAGGCGTAGAAGACCCGCGCCGTCGAGCCGACGAACACGCGCCGCCCGTCGGAGCTGGCGGCCGCGAACTCCTGCGGCTTGTACTCGATGAGCGGCTCTTCGGTGAGGTGCCGCCGCCAGCGCACCGCCAGCACCGTCTCGGGCGCGACGAAGCGGTTGGCCCGCTCGGCCGGCGGCGGAATCGAGTCCGCGCAGCCGGCGGTGACGCAGCCGAAAAGCGCGAGCAGCGCCAGCCGCTTCACCGCTAGCTCCCCGTCCGAGGCGTAGCCATTTCGGTGGGCTTACGTTCCTTCGAGATCGGTGAGGTGGCTCTGGACCTCGTCCTTGAGCGCGGTGCCGGGCACCTTCTCGAGGATCTCGCGATAGAGCGCGCCGGCCTTCTTCTTGTCGCCCTTCTTGGCGTAGATGCGCGCCTGATCGTAGAGCGCGCGATCGCGGTAGAAGTCGCCGGTCTTCGGCTCGAGCTGCTGATAGTTCTTGAGCGCCTCGTCGAGCTTGCCGCGCGCCTCGTCGCACAGGCCGGCGCCTTCGCGCGCGACCGCGGTGACCGCGGCGTCGCGCGGCGCGTCCTTGAGATAGCGGGCGTACTCGCGGGCGGCGTCCTCGTACTTGCCCTCATCGAAGAGGATGCCGGCGCGGAACATCAGCGACTGGTTCGCCACCGACGAGCCGCCGAACTTTTTGTCGAGCTCGTCGAGCTCGGCGAGCGCGGCCTTGACCCGCTCGGGCTCGGTCTTGAAGCGCGGGATCGGATCGAGCTCGTCGGTCTTTTCCGGATTGGTGTCGGTGATGAGATCGGCGTCGTAGATGCGCACCGCGCGGCCGAACATCTCGCCGGCCTCTTCGCGCTTCTTCTCGCGATGGGCGGAGATGCCCCAGACCACGAACACGATCACGAGCGCGGTCCCGAGCGCGATTCCGATCGCGGTCGCGTAGGGTTTGAGCTTGATGCCGAGCCGGGTCCAGAACTCGACGAACTCGTCATCTTCGGTGAGCGGCTTTTTGCGATTGTACTTGGACATCGTCGGTCGCGTTTATTAGCAGACAACCCGCCCTACGTCTAGAAGCGCGAGCGCGCCTTCGGGTTGCCCCGGCGCGGGCGCTCGTGATACGGCAAGCCGGTGCGCCGCGCCGCTCCGCTCGCGTTCGTCCTCTTGCTCCTCGCGCCGGCGGTGGCGCGCGCCGACTTCAAGGACTGGAGCTTCACCCTCACCCCGCTCTACGCGATAAGCTACATCGACAGCCGCACTGCCCAGGGCGGAGGCGGCGCGGTCGCGGTCGACTTCGGGCTCACCGACGCGCTCTCCCTTCAGGCCTCGTCGTCGCTCACCTGGCAGCCGGTCGGCGCCTCCAAGACCGCGGGCCAGGGCACCCTCGCGGCCTACACCGCGATGGTCGGGCTGCACTATGTCATCGACGTGATCCGGCTTCAGCCGTCGTTCGATCTCGCGCTCGGCGCGGTCGGCTTCCGCGGCTCGGCCGACTTCGGCGATCCGGCCGGCAAGGTTTTGAAGCCGCTCGACACCTTCGCGGTCGCGCTCGGCTTCGCGGTCGACTGGCTGGTGACCCGCCACGTCGCGGTCGGCGCCGAGGTG
This sequence comes from Polyangium sp. (in: bacteria), assembly GCA_025450955.1. Taxonomy (GTDB): domain Bacteria; phylum Myxococcota_A; class Polyangia; order Palsa-1104; family Palsa-1104; genus JANWLJ01. Next base: position 4,538 of record JANWLJ010000067.1, read on the forward strand.
CGCTACCACATTCTTCTCACCGCGCTCGACGAGGTGCCGATGCACCTCTACGTCGGTCCGCGGGTGACCTTCACCGTCGGAAATTAGATCGATCAGCGGCGGCGCGGCGGGGGGCCGTCGTCGTCGAGCTGCTGCACCGGGGCGCGCTTCTCTCCGCTCTTGGCGGCGCCGTCGTAGGCGATGGTGGAGATGCGCGCGCGCGGGATCGCCAGGCGGCCGAGCGCGCAGTCGATCACCAGCGCGGCGGCCTGCTCGTCGTAGACGGTGCCGAACACCGTCGAGCCGTCGAGGAGGCGCACCCGCACCGCGCGGGTCTCGGCGCTGCTCGCGGCGGGCGGCGGCGGAAGCTCGGCGAGCGCTACCGACTTCGGCGCCGGTCTCACGTGGTGCGACGCGGGCGCGGGGTGATGCGCTTCGCTCGCCGCTGCGGCCACGCGCTTTTCGGCGACCGGATGCTTGGCCGGATCGGCCGGATGCTTGGTCGGCTCGGCGGCGCGCGCGGGCGGGCGCTTTTGCACGCCGGCGGCGAGCTCCTTTTTCGGCGGCGTCGCGGTCGGATGATGTGCGAGGTGGGCCGCGTGGGGCGCGGCCTTGGGATCGTCGTCGTCATCCTGGGCGCGCGCGAGCGCAGGCAGGAGCAGACCGACCAGGATCAGCGACACGAGGGGCGAGGTGCGCATGTTCGGTTCCTTTGACCGCGCAGCATACCGCAGGCGAGCCACTTGAACACTCCTCGTCAGTGCCCATGAGGGTGCTGTGGGTTTCAGCGCCGGCGCGGACATCTTGATCGTCGACGACGACGAGGACTTGCGTCACAGCGTGGCGTCGATCTTGAGCGCCTGCGGCTACACGGTGCGCGAGGCCGCCGACGGACGGAGCTGCCTCGCCGCCGCCACCGAAGCGCCGCCCGCGCTGGTGCTGCTCGACGTGTCGATGCCCGAGCTCGACGGGATCGAGACCTTGCGCCGGCTGAGAGCGCGGGACCGCGACGTGCCGGTCATCCTGCTCACCGGGCAGAGGCTCGATCCCGAGTCGATCGGCTCGGGGCTCGAGCTCGGCGCCGAGGAGATTCTGCCCAAGCCCATCTGCCCCGACGAGCTCACCGCCCGCATTCGCGCGCTTCTGCACCTGCGCGCGGCGCGCCGCGAGCTCGAAGCGCTCAAGCGCGATCAGACCGCGATGCTGGTCCACGATCTCAAGCAGCCGCTGTCGATCATCGCGCTGCGCGCCGAGCTGGTTGCCGACGAGAGCGCCGATCCCGAGCTCAAGCGCTCGGGACGCGCGATCCGCGAGGCCTGCCGGCAGATGGAGCAGCTCATCCATTCGGTGCTCGAGCTGTCGCGGCTCGAGGCGGGCGAGATGCGGCTCAAGCGCGCGCCCTGCGATCTCGGCGCGCTCACGAGCGAGGTGGTCGATCAGCTCCGCGGTCTGGCCGAGCGGCGCCGCATCGCGCTCGAGTGCGTGGTGCCGGGCAGCGCGGGGGCGCTCACGATCTCGATCGATCGCGTGAAGATCGTGCAGGTGGTGCAGAACCTGCTCGGAAACGCGCTCAAGTTCACGCCCGCCGGCGGGCGCATCGACGTCGCGCTGGCGACCGAGGGCGAGGCGCTCCTGCTCACCGTCGAGGACACCGGCTGCGGCATCCCGCCCGAGGGCGGCGATCGGCTGTTCGACAAGTGGCAGCAGACCCGCGCCGGGCGCGCCCGCGGCGGCTCCGGGCTCGGGCTCGCGATCGCCCGCGCGATCGTCGAGGCGCACGGCGGCGCGATCGGCGCCGGCGGCAGAAGAGACGGCGGCCGGGGCGCGCGCTTCTTCATCACCCTGCCGCGCGCGATCGCGCAAAGCCAGCTCGCGATGTGACGATCGCGACCTCAGGCGGTGAGCAGCCTGAGCCGCCGCAAGCTCCTTGACCTCTCCCGCGCGAAGACGGTAGGTTCCCGTGTCCCGCCTTCTTCACAAGGGAGCCGCATGCGCCGACTCGCGATGATCCTGGTATGCGCCGCCGTCGGCTGTTCGCAGCCCGCGGCGACCACTCCGACCCAGCCGCAAGCCGAGACCGTCTCGCCCAAGGACTCGCCGCTTCCCTACAAGGTCCTCGACGACGAAACCAATCAGGCGGCCAACACCGTCGAGTTCCACGTGCTCATCGCGGCGCAGCCCAAGCACGACGACGTCGACCACCTGCTCAAGTATCTCTATCGCCACTTGATGCAGCGTCGCGACGACGCGCCGGCCGGCTTCTTCGCCTACGTCTACACCGACGAGTCGCAGTACAAGACCCCGCCGCGGTCGCCGATCGCGAGCGCGATCCAGAAGCCGGGCGACGTCGGCTCGCCGCCCGAGCCGGTGGCGACCCCGACCGGGTTCGACTTCGGCAGCTACGGCCGTGTCGGCGTCGGCGCCGATCTGCGCGGACACGAGGGCTATCCGACCAACGTGGTCTCGCACGGCTCGCGCCTGGAAGCGGCGCCGTATCTCGAGCTCGACTTCTACTACTCGCGCACCATCCCCGACGATCCGGCC
>JANWLJ010000068.1 GCA_025450955.1 Polyangium sp. (in: bacteria)
GAATCGTCCATTTGCACGATGGGCGCGCCGAGGCGCACCTCGGCAACTACACCGAGTGGAAAAATCGCGCGGCGGCCAAAGCCAACGAGAACAAGAAGCTCGAGCCGCGCGCGACGCCGGCGCCCGCGCCGCCCGATGAAAAGCAGCAGCGCTCCGCCGAGCGCGAGGCCGAGCGCACCGCGAAGCGCAATCAAGATCGCGAGCTCGAGCGCAAGCGGCGCCGGCTCACCGAGCTCGAGGCCAAGATCGCCGAGGCCGAGCGCGAGCTCGTGCGGCTCGACGACGCGCTCCAGGGCGATCACGGGGGCGACTGGCAGAAGCTGCATGCGCTGGTCGCCGAGAAGGAAACGCTGTCGGAGCGGCTCAAGTCCTGGCTCGCCGACTGGGAGAAGCTCGGCTCGGAGATCGAAAGCTGATATAGTCGAGGGCCGTGGCCACCCGTCGGCGGCGAACGCTCGCCAACGAGACAATCAAGCTCAACGTCGCCGATGTGCGCGACGCGATCGCGAAAGCGCAGCGCAAGCAGGCCTCGCTGGTGGTGCTCCAGGGCTCCGAATCGGACCTCGGCACCCACGTCCTTCTCGATAAGCCGATCACCCTCGGGCGCGATCCACGCGTCGAGCTGCCGCTTCAGGACGACGGGATCTCGCGGCGCCACTGCCGGGTCAGCTTCGAGGGCGAGCACTATTTCGTCGAGGATCTGCGCTCGACCAACGGCACGCTGGTCAACGGCGATCCGCTCAAAAAGAAGCGCGCGCTCGAGCCGGGCGATCGGATCTATCTCGGCGGCTGCGTCGTCAAGTTCGCCCACTCCGACGCGCTCGAGGTCGGCTATCACGCGCAGATGGACACGCTGGTCGGCACCGACGATCTCACCGGGCTGGTCGCCAAGCGGCGCTTCGACGCCGCCTACCTGAGGGCGCTCGACACCGCGCGCGCGGTCCGGCGGCCGCTCGCGGTGATGATGCTCGACCTCGACGGGCTCAAGGCGATAAACGATCGGCACGGCCACCCGGTCGGCGCGCACATCATCGCCGAGGTCGGAAAATTGATCGGCGGCGTGGTCTCGCCCAAGGGCGCGGCCTGCCGCTTCGGCGGCGACGAGTTCGCCGCGTTTTTGCCGGGGATGGCCAAGCCCGAGGGCAAAGAGGTCGCCGAGACCATCCGCACCTGGGTGGCGCGCCACCGCTTCGAGAAGGACGGCGTGATCGTAAAACCGACCCTTTCAATCGGTGTCAGCGCGTTTCCCGAGGACGGGCGCACCGCCGATCTGCTCTTGCGTCGCGCCGACGAGGCGCTCTATCGCGCCAAGAAGAACGGGCGCGACCGCGTTCACACCTGAGGTCGAGGCCCGTGTTATCGTCGCCGCCATGAAAAAATGGGCGGGCCTGATCGCGATCCTCGTCGCCGGCTGCGGCGGCAACCATCAAGTCACCGGCGATCTGGGCGGCGGCTGCACCACGATCGACGGCGTGTGCTTGACTCCGGCGCCGCTCGCCGCGGTGCGCACCGCTTGCGGCGACGTCACCGAGTACTGCGATCCCGCCGGCAAGCCGGCGCCCAATTTAGCGTGCCTCGCCACGCCGCCTGCGCTCAAGCCCGGCCCGGCCGCCGCCACCTTGACCGGCTTCATCCACGTCTTTTCGAGCGGGCCCGACTCCAAAAACGTGTCGGTGGCGATCTACGACGCGGCGCCGCTTTTGGCCGGGATGGATCTGTCGGCGGTCACGCCGCTCGCCACCATCGCCTCGACCACGCTCGACCCCGCCACCGAGCGCGCGTGCGACGCCGACGCCAAGAACGGCTGCTCGATCCCGTCGACCACCGGCTGCACTTTGCCGGTCTGCGGCGATGGGCTCAACGGGCGTCCCGACAACATCAAGTACTGCCGCGCCAACGAAGACGGCACCACCAGCTGCAACGATCGCCTGCGCTGGGAGGCGCATTATTCGTTACCGAGCATTCCCACCAATAAACAATTGGTCATTCGCGCGAGCGGCCAGGGCGGCGCCGCCGATCAGACCTGGGCCAACCTGGTGTCGTGGAACGTGGTGCTCTCGACGAACGATCCCGCCTGCGCCGGGCCGTCGTCGACCGACTGCTGGGACATGAGCGACCCGCAGAATCCGAAATATCAGCTCGACGTGAATGCCCTTTCGAAATCGGATTACGTCAATATTCCGACCAGCGCCGGGCTGTCAGGCGGGATCTCCGAGGGCCAGGGCGCGATCGCGGGCGAGATCCACGACTGCGACAACATCCGCGTCGGCAACGTGTCGGTGGGCGAGACGCCGGCCGCCGATCGCTTCAGCTACTTCAACGGCAACCCGATCATGACGCTGCCCGATCCGTCGCGGCTCGGCACCGACCAACTCGGCCTCTATACCGCGCTCAACATCAAGCCGGGCAAGGTCCACGTGGTCGCCGGCGGCAGCCTCACCGACGGCGGGCCGCTCACCTCGTTCGGCAGCTTCGACGGCTACGTCTACGCCGACACGGTCAGCGTCATCAACGTCAACGGCGGCAAACCGAAGCCGTAGCTACAGCCGCTCGCCGAGCGCGCGGCGGGCGTCGGCGGTGTAGGCGCCGTCGTCGTCGTGGACCACCAGGGACGGCTCGACGGTGAGGTGGCCGCGGTGGCCCTTTCTCGCTTCGACGAGCGCGCGGCGCGCCGGCTCCTTTTGCTTGCCGTGGATGAGCCGGAGTCGAAACGGGCGCAGGCCGGCGCCGTCGAGCGTCGCCAACAGCGACGGGAGCCGCTCGGCGGGATAGACGATCGCGGCGCGGCCGCCGGGGACCAGCAGCCGGCGCGCTTCGGCGCACACCGCGGAGAGGGTGAGGCGCAGCTCGTGGCGCGCGATCGCCTCTTCGCCGTCGGGATTCGTGCCGCCTTCGCCGAGCGGGCGATAGGGCGGGTTCGACACCACCAGATCGAACGACGCGCCGGGCAGCGCCCGCTTGGCCGCTTTGCGATCGGCGAGATCGAGCTCGATCACCTGGGCGCGATCGGAGAGTCCGTTCTCGACGGCATTTTTGCGCGCCAGCTCGGCCAGGCGCGGCTGGAGCTCGACCGCGGTCACCCGCGCGTCGGGATCGGCGCACAGGAGCCCGAGCGCGAGCACGCCGCAGCCGGTCCCGAGATCGCAGGCGCGGCCCACTTTTGAGTCGCGGAGAAAGTCGAGCAGCAGCAGCGGATCGATCGAAAAGCGATAGCCCTCGCGCGGCTGCCACAAGATGAGCTTGCCGCGCAGGATCTCGTCGCGGGTAAAAGGTGGTTCGTCGCTCAGACGTCCTCCGACGGGACGAGCGGGTTGAGCACCAGGCCGGAGGCGAGCTTGGGATAGAAGAAGGTCGACTTCTGCGGCATCACCTCGCCCGCGTCGGCGACCGCCTTGACGTGCGCGACCGGGGTCGGATTCATCACGAACACCGCCTGCACGCCCGGCTCGCCCGCCTGCGCCAGCGCCTGCGCGGTGTCTTTGACGTAGCGCAGGTTGGTCTGCTTCTCCTGCGCCGCGCGATCGATGCCGAGGATCTGCTCGATGAGGAGGGCGTGAAGGAGCGTGACGTCGAGCGTGCGCAAGACCTCGGGCCCTTTCAGCGACGGGACCCGCTCGAGATCGACATCCCGCCGGAGCGTGAGATAGGCCAGCTTGTCGGCGGTGGCGACCGCGAAGGTGGGCGCGAGCTTGCCCTTCTCGGAGAGCCGCGCCCGCACGATGGCCGCCTCCGGCTTGGGCCCGTCCTCGACGGTGAAAAAGGCGCGCGCCTGCTCGAGCATGAGGGCGCGATCGAAGCCGGCCAGCCCGTGCACCACCCGGTGGGTCGGAAACACCAAAAGCCCCGGGTCGTCCATGTTGGCGAGGAAGATGGTGCCGTACTCGATCGACGAGCGCGGGCTGTGCGTCTCTTTGCGCAGCTCGTCCCGGAGCGCGAGCATCGTCTCGTAGCGGTGGTGCCCGTCGGCGATGTAGATCTTCTTGTCGGCGAGGATCGAGATCACCTGCCGCTGCGCCGTCTCGTCGGTGAGCCGCCACAGCCGTTGGGTCACTCCGTCGAGGGTGGTGCCCTCGAGCACCGGCGCCTCGCGCTCGACGCGCTCGAACGGACCGTCGGTGGCGCGCGCCGAATCGGAGTAGAGCCCGAACACCTGCGACAGGTGGCTGCGGGTGGCGCGCATCAGCTTGAGCCGATCGGCCTTCGGCCCGGCGAGGGTGCGCTCGTGCGGCAACACCACGCCCTCGTCGAAGCGGGCGAGGCGGATGCGGCAGATGAATCCCTTGCGCGTGGTGGTCTTGCCCTCGGCGCCTCCGGAGTAAGTGTAAGTCTGGTGATAACGATAGAGCGCGGGCCGCGCGTCTCTGCGCATCACGCCCTCGGCGAGCCAGGCGTCGAGCAGCCGGGCCGCGCGCGCGTACTTCTCGTCGCCTTCCCCCTCGGGCAGGATCAGCCGCACGCAGTTGTGCGGATCGAGCGACGCGAGCTTGTCGCGCTCTGACGGAGAGATGACGTCATAGGGCGGCGCCAACAGCTTGTCGGCGGGGCCCGCCTGAGCGGTGTCGTAAAGGATTCCGCGAAACGCAGCGATCTGGGCCATGGATTGCCTCTCGTGGTTCGATGCTAAAGGAGCGTGGCCGGATCTGTGGCGCCGGCGCGCAGCACCGTCAACGCGCCATCGTCCGAGATCCGCACCACCGTCGAGGGCGCGCCCCGGCCGGCGTCGCCTTCGAGGATCTTCACCGCCCCGCCGAAGATCGCGCGCGCCTCATCGGCGGTAAACGCGGGCGGCTGACCGGCGAGGTTACAGCTCGTCGCGGTGATCGGGCTGCCGAACGCGTGCACCAGCCCGTCGGCGATCGGGTGCGGCGAGCGGCGCATCCCCACCCCGCCTTGCGAGACGATCGCCTCGGGCAGCCCGCCTCTTGCCGGCAGCACCATAGTGAGCGGGCCCGGCCAGAAGCGATCGATGAGCGCGCGCGCCCGCTCGGGCACCCGCACGGCGAGCGTTCTCGCCATCTCCTCGCTCGCGACCAGAAGCGGCGGCGGCTTTCCCGCTTCGCGCGCTTTGAGCGCGAACAGACGGGCGAGGGCGGGCTCCGAGCGCGCGTCGACCGCGAGCCCGTA
>JANWLJ010000069.1 GCA_025450955.1 Polyangium sp. (in: bacteria)
CGCCGAAGCCGAAATCGTCGAGCGCTTCCCGAAACCGTCCGTCGGGTAGCCGCGCGTTTTCAGCTCCAGCCTTCCCAGATTTCGGGATGGTAGCCGACCGTCGCCAGCTTGCCCGCGCGCACCACCGGGGTCTTGAGCAGCAGCGGATCCTCGACGAGCAGCGGCTCGATCCGCGGTCCGGTGGGCGCGGCGTAGACGAGCCCGCGGTCGCGATAGCGCGCGCCCTCGCGATCGAGGAGCGCCTCGATCCCGACCTGGGCCGCGACCGAGCGCAGCTCGCCCGCCGACATCCCGCGCTCGCGCAGATCGATGAAGGAGACGGCGACCCGGCGCTCTTTGAACCAGCGCTCCGCCTTGCGGGTGTCGGCGCATTTTTTCAGGCCGAAGATCTGCACGCTCTTGGGTGGCATCAGCTCTCGTCGTCGGAGCGCGGCGGCTGGATCGGCTTCGACACCGGGCGGGTCACGTTCCAGCTCGGGCCGAACATCTTGGCCATCGCCGCCTCGGCCGCGGCGCGCACGCCGGGATGCTCGCTCTTCGCGTTCGAGCGGATCGCCGCCACCACCGCGCTGCTGCGAAGCCCGCTCAGCTCGGAGATGAGCTGAATTCGCTGTCGCGGGTTCGGCGACAGGGCGCAGATCCGCGCGAGCGCCTCGGGCTTGGCGTCGGCCGGCACCTCGACGAACGGCGGCTCGCCCACGTCGATCGTCGCGGGAGCCGGCGCGGGCGCGAGCGTCGCGGGCGCAATTGCAGGAGGCGGTGCCGCACGCGTCTCACGTGAGACGGCCGACGCGCGCTCGGCGTCGGGATCGCCAAAGTACATCATTCCCTTCTTCGATCGCTTGAACGGCTTGGCGGCCTCGGTCGCGCTCGCCGTCGTCGCGGGCGTCGCGGTTTGCGCCGGCGCGGTCGCCGGCGGTGTCGCGGAAGCAGACGCTGCTGTCGCGGCCACCGACGTGACTGTCGCCGGAGCAGGCGGCGCTGTCGCGGACGCGGGCGGCGCTGTCGCGGACGCGGGCGCTGCGGTCGCGTTCGCGGGCGTCGCCGGAGCGGGCGGCATGCGGATGATCCCGAGCGCGCGCTCGGCGTCGCGCACCGCGAGCTGGCGGATCTGATCGAAGCCGTCGTCACGCGCCGGGCGGCTCTCGCTCGGCTGCGCCAAAGCGGGCAGCGGCAGCGCGCGCGCGGTGAAGCCCTCGAGCGCGAGCGGCTCGCTCAGCTTTCCCGTATCGGCGAGCACGATCCACATCGGCCGCTCGGCGCCGCAGGCCGGCGGCGCGGCCAGCGCCCGCCACCTCTCGCCAAGCGCGGCGGCGCCGGTCACCACCAGCGCGCCGCCGTCGAGATCGGCCTCGCGCCGGCAGGCGGCGAGCTCGCCCCACGAGATCCCGCGCGCGAGCGCCAGCTCGACATCTACCAAGATCACCGCGCGTCCGGCGCGGACCAGCGCGAGCGCCAGGCCGAAGCCCTCGCGCTTTTTGCACCCATCGATCGCGAGCCACAGCGGCTCACGCGACGGCAACAGCTCCTGCTTGACGATCGCCACCGCCGGCGCCGACGGCGCGAGCGCGCGCGCCCAGTCCGGCAGCGACTCGGCGGAGAGCCGCCACACGCCCGCACCGAGCCCGCCTGCGTGAAGGTCGCCGTCGAGCCGCGCGGCGAGACCACAGCCGAGCGCCAGCTCGTCATTCGAGCGGGACGGTCCTTCGGTCTCGAGCGCGACTAGCGCGTGCGCACGCAGCCGCCGTCCGGGCGCGAGCGCCCGATCGATCGCGAGATCGATCGCCGATTCGCCGAGCGCCTGGCGCGCCACCTCGACGGTGAGCCCGTGCGCGTGCGCTCCGCGGAGCGTCCGGGCCGCCTTCGACACCGCGAGCGAGCGCTCGGCCGCGTAGAGGAGCGCGAGCAGGCGACGCTCGAGGGGATCGAGCCCGAAGCGCGCGGCGACGATCTCGATTGCGCGAGGAAATGGATCTTTGACCGGCTTGCGAGCGCTCCTTGCGGGCGGCTTGCGGGCTCGCTTGCCGGCAGTGCGGGGCCTGAGCGCGCCGAGCGCCCAGGTGAAGAGCGCGTCGAGCGAAACCTCCGGTGTGCGACCCATCGGTGGAGGATCCTATCATTTTGCCGCCTGGTTTCAGCCCGATGACGCACTGTTTCCAAAAGCCTTGACGCCGGCCGCGCCATTCGTACACTGAATGAGGATTCATTCAGTCAGGAGGCTCTCCGTGTCCAAGCCGATCCAAGCGATCAACCGCTACAAAGCCGACCTGCGCGAGATGCTGTTTCTGCTCTTCGAACAGTTCCGGCTCGGCGAGCTGCTCGGCAAGCCGCCGTTCGAGGGCTGGGGCGAAGACGAGGTGAGGACCGCGCTCAGCGAGTGCTATCGCTGGGTGCGCGAGGTGACCGGCCCGCTCAACGCGCTCGGCGACGTGAACGGCTGCAAGCTCGAAGACGGCCACGTCCACACTCCGCCCGGTTTCAAAGAGGCATGGAAGAAGCTCTACGAAGCGGGCTGGAAGGCGATCGGCGTCGATCCGGAGCACGGCGGCGCGGGCGCGCCCCGCTCGGTGCAGGCGCTCATCGAGGAGATGCTCTCCGGCTCGAACACCGCCTTTTCGATGTACAGCGGGCTGGCCTACGGCGCCTCCGAGGTGATCGCGGTGTTCGGCACGCCCGAGCAGCGCGCGCTCTACTGCGAGCGGATGTTCGGCGGCACCTGGGGCGGCACCATGTGCCTCACCGAGCCGCAGGCCGGCTCCGACGTCGGCGCCGCCCGCACCCGCGCCACCCGCAACCCCGACGGCACCTACAAGATACAGGGCACCAAGATCTTCATCTCCGGCGGCGATCACGATCTCGCCGGCAACATCGTCCACCTGGTGCTCGCGCGCACGCCCGACGCGCCCGCCGGCACCAAGGGGCTCACGCTCTTCATCGTGCCGAAGATCCGCACCGACGAGAGCGGAAAGCTGCTCGAGTCGAACGACGTGTCGGTCGGCAACATCGAGCACAAGATGGGCATCAACGGCTCGTCGACCTGCGTGCTCAACTTCGGCGAGAACGACAACTGCATCGGCGTTCCCGTCGGTGGCGAGGCCAAGCTCAACCAAGGCATGTCGCAGATGTTCCGGATGATGAACGGCGCGCGCATCGCGGTCGGGCTCCAGGGATTGTCGGTGGCGTCGAGCGCCTATCTGAACGCGCTCGAGTACGCCAAGGAGCGCAAGCAGGGCGCGTCGATCCGGAACTGGAAAGACGCCAACGCGCCGCGGGTGCCGATCATCGAGCACCCCGACGTGCGCCGCATGCTGCTCGACATGAAGGCCAAGGTCGAGGGCATTCGCGCGCTCGCGATCAAGCTCACCCATCATCAGGACTGCGCCACCGCGCTCGCCGGCAAGGACGACGCCAAGGTCGCCTACCACCAGGGGCAGATCGATCTGTTGGTGCCGCTCATCAAGGCCTACGGCTCGGACCAGGGGTTCCGCATCTGCGAGACCGCGATCCAGACCTACGGCGGCGCGGGATATACCCGCGACTATCCGGTCGAGCAATATTGCCGCGATGCAAAAATATTCTCGATCTACGAGGGCACCAACCACATCCAGGCGATGGATCTCGTCGGGCGCAAGCTCGGTCAGGCGGGCGGCGCCAACTTGCAGGCGTTCGCCGCCGACGTCGGGCGTTTCGTCGCCGCGCACAGCGCGCATCCCACGCTCGGGCCGGCGGTCAAGCGGCTCGGCACCGCGCAGGAGGCGCTGACCCAGGCGGCGATGAAGCTGCTCATGTGGTTCCAGACCGGCAACCTGCCGATGGTGCCGCTCACCGCCAATCGCTTCCTCGAGATGATGGCGGAGTTCACCGTCGCCTGGATGCTGCTCGAAGGCGCCACCATCGCCGACGAGAAGCGCAAGAACGTCGCGCCCGATCATCCCGATTGGTTCTTCTACACCGGCAAGGTGGCGGCGGCGCAGTACTACGCGCGCAACGTGCTGCCGGGCGTGCAGGAGAAGGCGCGCCTCCTCGAAGAGGAAGATCGCTCCGCGCTCGATATCCCCGACGCCGCCTTCGCCACCGTCTGAGCTTCCCGCCCGCTCGATCTCCCACCTGGAGCGACATCGGCTCCGGGTGTGGGTCTGCAAACGATCGTAAGCGTTCGTTTTTTTGAAGTCGCGCGACCACCCCCGACATGAACGTGAGAAGTGGCCGATGGACGCGCAGGTCTGCGCGTATCCGCCGGCGGGGGTTTTTGGAGGATATCGGTATGCGCGCGATTTGCTGGATCTCGATCCTTACTCTCGCGGCCTGCACCGCCCCGAATAGTGGCGGCGCTCCGGGTGGCGGCGGCTCGAGCATGAACAACAACAATGGCGGCGGCTCGAGCGCGGGTGGCGGCGACGGCGGAACCGGCGGCGGCGGCGCGAACAGCGACGGCGGCACCATTACTGGAGGCGGCGGAGCGGCGAACGACGGCGGCACGGTGAACGGCGGCGGCGGCGCCGGCCTGCTCAAGTTCGCGGTGATGGGCGACTCCCGCCCGCCCAACGAGAACGACACGAGCGGTTATCCGTCCGCGATCATCTCGCGCATTTTCTCGCTCGCGCAATCGAACGGCGCGCAGTTCCTGATCGGCACCGGCGACTACATGTTCGCGACCCAGGCGAGCGCGGTGACCGCGCAGGTGAGCCTGTTCCAAAAGGCCGAGGCCAATTACACCGCCGGTCCGATCTATCTGGCGATGGGCAATCACGAGTGCACCGGATATACCGATTCAAATTGCCCCAATCTCGACGAGACGCCGAACGTGCAGGCGTTCATGAAGCTGTTACCGGCGGGCGTGACCACGCCTTATTACCGCGTCGATTTGAATACCCCGACGGGGAAGGCGAAGTTCCTCTTCGTCGCCGCCAACGCGTGGAATTCCACGCAGGACTCGTGGCTCAAGACCCAGCTCGCCGAATCGACCGCCTACACCTTCGTGATTCGCCACGAGCCGACCAGCGATTCGACCGCGCCCGGCGTTTCGCCGTCGGAGTCGCTGATCGGCGGCGGCCATCTCACGCTCGAGCTGAATGGCCACACCCACGAATATCGCCGGGTCGACAGCCGGCACGTGATCTCCGGAAACGGCGGCGCGCCGCTCTCGTCCTCGGGCAACTACGGCCTGCTCCTCGTCGAGCAGCAGGCGAGCGGCGACTTCACCGTCAACGAGATCGACGAGGCCTCGGGCAACATCACCGACACCTGGTCGGTGAGCCCCTAAATCAATAAACGAAAGGCACCACCGCGCGGCGCTCGGCGGGATATTCGGAAAAAGTCGTCCGGTACCAGCGATGGTGCGCGCGGGCGCGTGGGACCAGATTGGCGATCGTCCACAGCGCGAACGCGAGGCCGGCCAGGGACCAGGTGGCCAGCGCCCAGCCGCACCACTCGAGGATCTCGCCGAGGTAGTTGGGGCAGGAGACGAAGCGATAAAGACCGCCGTGCGGAATCTTGTAGCCGCTCTCGCCGGGGCGGCGCAGCGAGAAGAGCACGCGGTCGGCGTGTTGATTGACTGCGAAGCCGAACAGAAACAGCGCGACCCCGACGAGAAAACGCGGATCGGCGAGCCAGGCGCGCGAATAGCCGGGGCCGAGCGCGGTCAGCCAGCGCGCGTTCAAATAGCCGTTGACGGTGGTGAAGAAGAACGCCGAGCCGACCACGTAGAGCGGCATCGGACGGGCGGGCGCGCGCAGGCGGAAGGGAAACAGCCACGCGCGATGAACGTAGTGCAGCTGCCAGAGGAGAAAGAAGATCCACGCCACCAGGCCCGGCCGGCCGATCTCGTAACAGACGACGAACACCAGCACCGACGGTGATTCCATGATCAGCCAGCCGAGGCGGCTCGGCACGCTCGGCCCGCGCGCGCGCCCGCCGTGACGCCCGTACGGCGCGGTGATGAAAAAGAGCGCGATGAAGGTCACCGCCGCGAGCGCAAACCAACCGATCAAGAGCGCGTGATAGATCGAGGCCTCGGTCATGGGCGCGTTCCTCAGCTGAGAGCGTTGGTCTCGCGGAACCAGGCGAAGGTGTCGGCGACGGTGTCGCGCACCGGGCGCGGCTGATAGCCGAGCTCGCGGGTCGCTTTGTCGTGGCTCACCAGCTTGTGATTGCGCAGCGCCGCGAGCGACGCCGAGGTGAACAGTGGCCTGGTGCCCG
>JANWLJ010000070.1 GCA_025450955.1 Polyangium sp. (in: bacteria)
CAACACGCTAAATTCGGTGAATCATTTTCAGGGATTGAATACCCGGAGAGTGACCCTCAGTTCTTGGTGGCTTCGATTTCCAGGCCGGCGAGATCGGCTGGGATGAAGAGGTGGGCGGGGGACTGGACGGTGTATCCGCGGATCGAAAGGGTTGCTTCGCCGTTGGGGACGGACTCAATCGTGAAGCTTCCGTCGGGTTGCGTGACCGCGTGCATCGACTCGAGGCCCTCGCTCGAAACGGCGTGGATGAGCGCGCCCACGACTTCGATTCCGTCGGCGCGAACCACGCCACGAACCACATGCGTTCGAGTGAGCTCGACATTCACGCGTGACACGCAGTTGGCCGTGACCTCGACTTCGATCGGCGCTTCCGAGAGCTCGTCGGCGCCCCACGCATTGAGCGCGTACCGTCCAGGCGCGACGCCGGCGAGCCCGTAGCGACCGAGGTCATCGGTCATCGTCTTCAGCGGAGCGTTGGCTGCGGCCACGGGCCAGAGGTTCACCTGGATACCGGCGAGCGGGCGACCCTCGGCGGTTACGGTGCCGAGCACCGTCGCGTCGACCTGAAGGATGAAGTCGCGTTCGGTTTGACTCGGCGGGATTTGGAAGATTCGGGTTCCGAACCCCGGCGCCTCGACGCGAAGAGTTGCCGAGGCGGGCGGCAGGCAGATGGTGTAATGGCCACTCGCATTACTCGGCACCGATGCGGCGGACGGATCGAGTCGAACGGCGGCTCCGGCGATCGGATTGGCACCCTCGTCGAGGACTCTTCCGTGAAGCGGAAGCGTGCAGGGCGCGAGCGCGAGCGTCAGTGCGTCGGCTCGCACCGCCGGATCGCGCAAATCGAAGATCTCGACCGCCGGAGTGAAACCGGAACGGAACGCGGAGATGGTGAAGCGCCAGGCGGGGTGCGGTGAGAACGCGAAGGTGCCGTCGGCGGACGTGCGCGTGTGCTCCTCGGGGCTGGCGGCCACGCTGGTGAGCGCGACGTCGACGCCGGCGGCGCCCTGCCCGTTGATCGTGACCCGCCCTGCGATCGGGCGGGGCGCCACGTCACGCTGACCGAACCACCCGGGCCATCGTCCCGAGGAGGGATGGCCTCCGACGGTGGCTGCCGGCGTCGGCAATTTCCATGGAGGTGAAGCGCGACGCGGCGGGGTGACCAGCGGTGCTCGATCGCTTGCGGGTCGCGCAGCAACCACCTCGGCGGAGCGAGGAGGTGGCAGGTGGCGCGAGCCAAAGAATCCGCTGATGAGGATCCCGGCGGCTGCGAGCAGCGCCAAGAGAATCCCGCCGCCCATCACGCCGCCGATTCCGAGACCGAGCGTTTTCGCGATTCGACGATATAGCCGATTGGCCATTTCCCGCGAAGGCTCCGGAAGCGGCCGCTCACGCGCCAACAGCGCCTCGAGGTCACCGGGAAGACGCTCGATGATGGGGTCGCTCATGTGTCGCCTCCAAGTAGCCGTTGTCTGCGCAGCGTGCGCGCCCATTGCAGTCGGCCGGCTCGCAGCCGCGAATAAACGGTGTTGAGCGGGATATCGAGGGTGCGGGCGATCTCTGCCGCCGAGAGGCCGTCGAGATCGTGCAGGATGCAGACGGCGCGCTGGTCGAGATCTACGGTCGCGAGCGCCGATAACACCGCGGTCCGCGCCTCGGCATCGACGAGCTGCTCCTCGGCCGACGGCCGCTCGTCGGATCGCTCGGGCGTTGGGCTCGACACTTCGCGCCGGTGATGGGCGCGCTCGAAATAGTGCGCCGCGGTTCGAAACGCGATGCCGAACAGCCAGGGACGAATCGGCCGTTGCGAGTCGTAGCAATCCAGCTTGCGATGCACGACGACGAACACGTCGTGCGCCGCGTCTTCC
The DNA here is from genome assembly GCA_025450955.1 of Polyangium sp. (in: bacteria). Taxonomy (GTDB): domain Bacteria; phylum Myxococcota_A; class Polyangia; order Palsa-1104; family Palsa-1104; genus JANWLJ01. The sequence continues at coordinate 1,869 of JANWLJ010000070.1, forward strand.
AGCTCGGCAGGGCGGATGCCGAGCCGCCGCAGCGTGCGCAGCACATAAGCGAGCTGCTCTTTATAGAGCTGGCGGAAATCGGATGCGCGCGGGCCAGCCATACCCTCACATTCGGACCGTCTCGACGCTTCCGTCGAAATATGTCTAGGGGATCGTTATTGCGAGGCGTTGACGAATGGGATGCGGCGGCGGAGGATCGGGTGAATGGACCTGGGGCGGTGGTTGGTGCTCTTCGGGGCGGCGCTGGCGATTGCGATCCGTGACGGGGTCACTCTCCGGGTATTTAATTGCCGGTTATCAATATCCTATTTTTGGTAATTGCCATTTTTGCCAGCGTGCGCTGGAGACGAGCAGATATGCGTCGGATTTATCGGGGCTGAGAATCCCGGGAATCCCAAGAGGGCAAAAAGGGCAACACGCTGAATTCGGTGAATCATTTTCAGGGATTGAATACCCGGAGAGTGACCCTCAGTCCTTCAGTCGCGGGACCAGCGGAGTTTGGGGTGGCGGGCGGCGTGGGTTTCGTCGAGGCGGCGCATCGCGGTATTGAGGGGGGCGGCGTGGGCGATGGCGGGATCCTGGTGGGCCTCGACGGAGATGGCGGTCATCGCGTCGCAGAAGGCGTCGAGGGTCTCGGGGGTCTCGGTCTCGGTGGGCTCGATCATGAGCGCGCCGGCGCCGCCGGTCACCGCCGGCAGCGGGAAGTAGATCGTCGGCGGGTGGTAGCCGAAATCCATCAGGCGCTTGGCGACGTCGAGGGTCTGGACGCCGGTCTCTTTCTTCAGCTTCTTGTCGGTGAACACCACCTCGTGCATCGACGGCTTGTCGTAGGCGAGCGAGTAGACCTCGGCGAGACGCGCGCGCACGTAGTTGGCGTTGAGCACCGCCATCTCGGTCGCCTGGGTCAGGCCGGGGCCGCCCATCTCGCGGATGTACGTATAGGCGCGCACGAACATCCCGAAGTTGCCGAACCAGGAGCGCATCCGGCCGATCGATTTCGGGCGGTGATATTCGAGCCGATATTTGTCACCGGGGCCGGGCGCCTTCTCGACGGTGGGCGTGGGCAGAAACGGCTCGAGCCGCGCGCCAACGCCGACCACCCCCGAGCCCGGGCCGCCGCCGCCGTGGGGAGTGGTGAAGGTCTTGTGCAGGTTGATGTGCATGACGTCGACGCCGGCTTCGCCGGGCCGCACCTTGCCGAGGAGCGCGTTGAAGTTGGCGCCGTCCATGTACACGAGGCCGCCCGCCTCGTGCACCACGTCGGCGATCTCGCCGAGGTGCTCTTCGAACAGGCCGAGCGTCGACGGGTTGGTGATCATGATCGCGGCGACGTCGTTCGGATTCGCGGCGATCGCCTCGCGCACCACGTCGGCGTGGAGCAGGCCGTCGGAGCCGGTCTTGAGCGAGACCACCTCGAAGCCGTTGAGCGTGCACGACGCCGGATTGGTGCCGTGCGCCGAGTCGGGGATCAGCACCTTGGTGCGCCTCTGGCCGCGGTCGGCGTGGTAGGCGCGAATCATCATCACGCCCGCCAGCTCGCCCTGCGCGCCGGCCGCGGGCTGGAGCGTGACGCGCTGAAATCCGCCGAGCTCGCACAGGCAGCGCTCGAGGCGCCACATCAATTCGAGCGCGCCTTCGAGCGTCGACTCCGCTTGCGCCGGGTGCAGGCCGGCGAAGCCGGGCATGCGCGCGACCTTCTCGTTCACCTTCGGGTTGTACTTCATGGTGCACGAGCCGAGCGGATAGAGCCCGATGTCGATCGCGTAGTTCCAGCGCGACAGACGGGTGAAGTGGCGGGTCACCTCCACCTCGCTCACCTCGGGCAGGCCGGGCGCCGCGTCGCGGGCGAGCGCGCCGAGCGCGACCTTCTCGTCGACAGCGGGGACGTCGCACGGCGGCAGCGAGGCGCCGGTGCGGCCGGGCGCGCCCTGCTCGAAGATCGGCCGCGAGGTGTGCAGGAGCTGGCGCGTCTCGATCGGCGTGCCGCTCTTTGTCGACCTATCACTCATGGGCGCACTCCGTGCGCCATGAGCGCAGTCACATGGTTGATCGCAATTGCTTCGCAATTGCTCATGGGCACACCTCATCCAAAGCACGCGCGAGGCGATCGATGTCTTGTTTGGAGTGGCGCTCGGTGACCGCGACGATCAGGAGGTCCTTCCATTTCTCGTCGGTGTAGAAGCCGGGCTGGGTGGCGGCGACGCCGGCGTAGATGCCCTTTTCGGCGAGGCGTAGGGCCGGCCGGGTCGCGTCGCCGCCGCGCACGCGCACCGCGATCTCGTTGAACGTCGGCCCGGAGAACGGGATCGAAAAACCTTGGAGCGCGCCGAGCTGCTGCTTGGCGTACTCGGCCTTCGATAGATTCAGCCGCGCCATTTCGGTGAGGCCGCGCCGCCCGAGCAAACAGAGGTGAATGGTAAACGCGAGCGCGATCAAACCCTGGTTGGTGCAGATGTTCGAGGTCGCCTTCTCGCGGCGGATGTGCTGCTCGCGGGTGGCGAGGGTGAGCACGTAGCCGCGCCGGCCCTCTTTGTCGACGGTCTCGCCGACCAGGCGTCCGGGCAGCTGGCGCAGATAGTCGCTCTTGGTGGCGAACAGACCCACGCCCGGGCCGCCGCAAGTCGGTGGAATCGCCAGGCCGAGCCCCTCGCCGACGGCGATGTCGGCGCCGAGCGCGCCCGGCGACTTCATCACGCCGTAGGCGACCGGCTCGGTGTTGGCGACGACGAGCAGCGCGCCGCGCGCGTGCGCCAGCTCGGCGCGCGGCTTGAGATCTGCGATCACGCCGAAGAAGTTCGGCGACTGCACCACCACGCAGGCGACGTCATTCGACAGCCGCGCCTCGAGCGTTTGCGGCGAGAGGCGCCCGTCGGCGCCGACCGGAAGGATCGCGTCTGGATCGATGCGGCCTTCGGCATCGGGCTCGCCGGCGAGATAGGTGGCGACGGTGTCGGCGTATTGCGGATGCAGCGCGCCCGACAGGAGCGCGCGGCGGCGGCCGGTCACCCGGCGCGCCATCAAGACCGCCTCCGCCGTCGCCGAGGCGCCGTCGTACATCGAGGCATTGGCGACCGCGAGCCCGAACAGCTCGGAGACGATGGTCTGCAATTCGAACACCGCTTGCAGCGTGCCCTGCGAGATCTCCGGCTGATACGGCGTGTAGCTCGTGTACCACTCGGCGCGCATGAGCAGCGCGTCGACCGCCGACGGGATGGTGTGCGGCGTGACCCCCGCGACGAGGAAGGCGAGCGCGGCGCCGTCGCGCGGAGTCGCGCCGATCGCCGGCCGCGAGCGCGCGCCGATCTCGCCGAGGTGCGACAGCAGCGATCCCTCGTCGAGCGGCGGGATGTCGAGCGGGCGGGTGGCGCGCAGCCGCTCGGGGATGTGCTGAAACAGCGACGCCACCGTCGGCTTGCCGACCACCCGCAGCATCCGCTGCACGTCATCTTCGGTATGCGGGATGTACCTCATCAGCCGGCGTCCTGCTCCTTCAAGTAGGCCTGGTACTCGGCGGCGCTCATCAGCGCGTCGAGCTCTTTGGGATCTTTCAGCTCGACCTGGACCATCCAGCCCTCGTCGTAGCAGTCTTCATTGACGTACTCGGGCGAGTCGTTCAAGGGATCGTTCACCTTGACCACCTTGCCGGTGCAGGGCGCGAACAGATCCGAGACCGCCTTGACGCTCTCGACCGATCCGAACACCGCGTCCTTGCGGATTTCTTCGCCCTCTTTCGGCAGGTCGACCTGGGTGATGTCGCCGAGCGACTCGACGGCGAACTTGGTGATGCCGATGGTGGCGCGGTTGCCCTCGATGCGCGCCCACTCGTGCTCCTTGGTGTAGCGGAGCTCATTCGGGTAGTCGGTGCTCATGGATTTTCCCTCGCCGGTTGGAAGAGATCAGGTTCGCTTGTAGAACGGGCCGCGGACGATCTCGGCGCGCGCGGGCTTGCCGCGGCAGTCGACCACGAGCGTGGCGCCGGGCTCGGCGCGCTCGGACGGGACGTAGCCCATTCCGATCGCCGCGCCGACGGTGGGGCCGGTGGTGCCGCTGGTCACGACCCCGATCGGCTGCCCGCTCTCGTCGACGATCGGATAGCCGTGACGGGCGATCCCGCGCTCCTTCATCACGAAGCCGACCAGCCTGCGCCGCACGCCTTCGGCCTTCTGTTTTTGCAGCGCGGCCTCGCCGAGAAAGCCCTTGCCTTTGACCACCCAGCCGAGGCCGGCCTCGAGCGGGGTGTGCTCTTCGTCGATGTCGTTGCCGTAGAGGGACAGCCGCGCCTCGAGGCGCAAGGTGTCGCGCGCGCCGAGCCCGATGGGCTGCAGGCCGAACGGCCCGCCCGCTTCGAGGAGCGCGTCCCATAGTCGCGCGGCGTTCAAGTTGACGATCAAGATCTCGAAGCCGTCCTCGCCGGTGTAGCCGGTGCGCGCGACCGCGACCGGAAAGCCGGCCACCTCGGCGCGCGCGTGGTGAAACGACTTGAGCTCCGCGAGCGGCTGCTTGGAGAGCGACTGCACCAGCGCGACCGCGCGCGGACCCTGCACCGCCAGCAGCGAGAGCGAGTCGGAGGCGTCGACCACTTCGCAGATCGCG
>JANWLJ010000071.1 GCA_025450955.1 Polyangium sp. (in: bacteria)
CTCGGGGTGCGCAACGGGTTTTACGACATCGCGCAGACGCTCGCCGACGGGCTCGGCCTAAAGCCGCGCGAGCGCGGACAGAGCTTTCTCTCGGCGGTGACGTGAACGCCGTCGAGCTGATCCGGCGCAAGCGCGACGGGCAGGAGCTCGCCGCCGAGGACGTGCGCGCGTTCGTGCGCGGCTACACCGACGGCGCGATCCCCGACTATCAGGCGGCGGCGCTGCTGATGGCGATCTATTTCCGCGGCCTGGGCGGCGCGGAGCTCGACGCGCTCACCTTAGCGATGCTCCACTCCGGCGAGGTGGTCGACCTCTCCGATCTCGCAGGCGCCAAGGTCGACAAGCACTCGACCGGCGGGGTCGGTGACAAGATCTCGCTCCACCTCGCGCCGGCGGTGGCGGCCTGCGGCGTCAAGGTGCCGATGATCTCCGGGCGCGGGCTCGGCCACACCGGCGGCACGCTCGACAAGCTCGAGGCGATCCCCGGCTTCTCGGTCGATCTCACCGTCGAGCGGTTTCGCGAGGTGCTCGCCGATTGCGGGATGGCGCTCATCGGCCAGACCGCCAAGCTCGCGCCCGCCGACAAGAAGCTCTACGCGCTGAGAGACGTGACCGGCACCGTCGAGAGCATCCCGCTCATCGCCGCGTCGATCATGTCGAAGAAGCTGGCCGAGGGGATAGACGGGCTGGTGCTCGACGTCAAGGTCGGCTCGGGCGCGTTCATGAAGACCGCGGAAGAGGCGCGCAAGCTCGCCGCCACCCTGGTCGACATCGGGCGGCGCGCGGGAAAAAAAGTGGCCGCGCTCATCACCGACATGGATCAGCCGCTCGGGCGCTGGTTGGGAAACGCCGTCGAGGTGCAGGAGTCGATCGAGGTGCTCTCGGGGCGCGGCGAGCCCGACCTGGTCGAGCTGACGCTGGCGCTCGGGGCCGAGATGTTGCGGCTCGGCGGCGCGGCCGAAACCGTGGAAGAGGGGCGCGACAAGATCGCGGCGGTGCTCAAAGACGGCTCGGCGCTCGAGCGCTTCCGTCGCTGCGTCGAGCTGCAGGGCGGCGAGCTGCCGGTCTCGACCCGCGGCTGGTTCGCCGAGGACACCGCGCGGGTGGCGACGCCGCAGGCCGGATTCGTCACCCGCATCGACGCCGAGGCGGTGGGGCTTTCGGCGATCGCGCTCGGCGCGGGACGGCTGCGCAAAGAGGACGCGATCGATCCGTCGACCTGGATCTGGCTCAAGAAAAAGGTCGGCGAGCCGGTCGAGCTCGGCGAAGATCTGGCCTGGTTCTCGACGCCGCGGCAGGCGGGCCGCGAAGCGCCGGCGTCGGTCGCGTCGCAGGTGACCGCACAGCTTCGCGCCGCTTATACCGTAGGGCCCGAGCGGCCCACCCCGCGCCCGCTGGTGCTGGAGACCCTGCGATGACCCGACTGGTAGAGCAGCTCGACGACGCGCTCGCAGACGTGCGGCGCGCCCTTCCCTCGGGCGCCGCGCCGACGGTGGGACTGATCCTCGGCTCGGGGCTCGGCTCGTTCGCCGACAAGCTCGAGGGCGCGGTCAAGCTGCCCTATCGGGAGATCCGCGGCTTTCCGGTCGCGCGGATCGTCGGCCACGCGGGCAATCTGGTCTACGGCTCCGCCGGCGGAGCCGAGGTGCTGGCGCTGCAAGGGCGCGCGCACTACTACGAAGGCCATCCGATCCGCGACGTGATCTTTCCCGCGCGCGTGCTCATCCGCGCCGGGTGCCAGACGCTCGTCATCACCAACGCCGCCGGCGGGATCGATCCCCAGCTCACGCCAGGTGAGATCGTGATCCTGCGCGATCACTTGAACCTCATGTGCGTGAGCCCGCTCCTCGGCGACAACGACGACGAGCTCGGACCGCGCTTCCCCGATATGAGCGAGGTCTACGACGCGCGGCTGCGCGCGCTCGCGGCGCTGGCCGGCGACGAGCTCGGGCTCACCTTGCGCTCGGGCGTCTACGCGGCGCTCTCCGGACCGTCGTACGAGACCCCGGCGGAGGTTCGCATGCTGCGCACGCTCGGCGCCGACCTGGTCGGGATGTCGACGGTGCCCGAGGCGATCGCGGCCCGCCACATGGGCGCGCGGGTGCTTGGCCTGTCGTGCGTGACCAACCTTGCCGCCGGGGTGTCGCCGAACGCGCTGTCGCACGAAGAGGTGACCGAGACGGCCGCGCGGGTGCGCGGGCAGTTCGAGGCGCTGCTCGCCGGAATTCTGGGGCGGCTTTCGCAAGAGCGAGGTGGCGCGTGAAGGACGAGCTCGAGACCTTGATCGCGCGGGCCGAGGAGGCGCGCGCGCGGGCCTACGCGCCCTACTCGCATTATCAGGTCGGCGCGGCGGTGCGCGGCGACAACGGCAAGATCTATCTCGGCGCCAACATCGAGAACGCGTCGTATGGGCTGGCGCTGTGCGCCGAGCGGAACGCGGTGGCTCAGGCGATCCTCGACGGGTGCAAGACGCTCACCGGGCTGGCGGTGGTGACCTCCACCTCGCCGCCGGCGGCGCCGTGCGGGATGTGCCGGCAGACGCTCGCCGAGTTCGCGCGCGAGCTGCCGATCGCGCTCGGTAACGATCGCGGCGAGCGCGCCGACACCTCGCTGGCCGAGCTGCTCCCGCGCGCGTTTCACGGCAGCGACATTCCGGGATGAAGCGCGCCTCATGAACATGCTGGTCATCGAGGGCGGCACCGTCATCACCATGGACGGCGCGCGCCACGTCGAGCGCGCCGACGTGCTCGTCGAGGACGGCCAGATCGCGGCGGTGGGATCGATCACCATGCCGCTCGGCACGCCCACCTTGAAGGCGCACGGCTGCATCGTGATGCCGGGATTGATTCAGGCGCACACCCACGTGTGCCAGACCCTGTGCCGCGGCGCCGCCGACGATCTGCCGCTGCTCGAGTGGCTGGAGCGGCGGATCTGGCAGTACGAAGCCGCGCTCGACGATCGGGCGATGCGGGCCTGCGCGCGCCTGGCGGCGGCCGAGCTGCTGATCGGCGGCACCACCGCGATCCTCGACATGGGCACGGTCCACGAGACCGACGCGCTCTCCGACGCGCTCGGCCGCACCGGGCTGCGCGCCACCGTCGGCAAAGCGATGATGGACGCGGGCGTCCGGGTGCCGGCGCGCATGCGCGAGACCACCCGCAACTCGCTCGCCGAATCGGACGCGCTGCGCGCGCGCTGGGACGGGACCTTCGGCGGGCGGCTGAAATATGCCTACGCCCCGCGCTTCGTCCTCTCCTGCACCGACGAGCTTTTGCGCGCGGTCGGCGATCGGGTGCGCGGCCGGGCGCGGGTGCACACCCACGCCTCGGAGCAGGAGGCGGAGGTAGCGCTGGTGCGGGCCGAGCGCGGCCAGGACAACATCGCCTACTTCGACGCGGTCGGCATCACCGGGCCCCAGGCGACGCTCGCTCACTGCGTGCACGCGACCTCGGACGAGCTGCGCCTCCTCGCCGCGCGCGGCACCCACGTCACCCACTGCCCGTCGTCGAACCTCAAGCTCGGCTCGGGGATCGCGAAGATTCCGGAAATGCTCGCGCTCGGGATCCATGTCGCGCTCGGCGCCGACGGCGCGCCCTGCAACAACAACCTCGACGGCTTCGTCGAGCTCCGGCTGGCGGCGCTTCTGCACAAGCCGCGGGTCGGGCCGGCCGGATTCACCGCCGAGCAGGCGCTCGAGCTGGCCACGCTCGGTGGCGCGCGCGCGCTCGGCCTCGCGGCGGAGCTCGGCTCGATCGAGCCCGGCAAGCGCGCCGACCTGATCGTGATCGACCCGCGCACGCCGCACATCGCGCCCTCGTCCGATCCGATCTCGACGGTGGTCTACGCCGCGCAGAGCCGCGACGTGCGGCACGTGATGGTCGACGGGCGCCTGTTGGTGCGGGATGGGCAACTGACCGAGCTCAGCGGGCTCGAGGTCGGCGAGGTGGTGAGCACCGCCCGCGCCGAGGCCGCGCGCATCCTCAGCGCGATTTGAACAGGCGGCCGAGCTCGTCGGGCGTGTCGACGTCGACGAGGATTCCGCGATCGGCGACCTCGAGCCGCTCCACCTCGCCTGTGCGCGCTTCGATGAGCGCTTTGAGGCCGCGCTCGGGATCGAGCGCCGCCAGCTCGGCGAAGCGCGCGCGCGGGATCCTCAGTGGATGGCCGCCGCGCAGCTTGCCCTTCGGCTCGCGCACGCACGGGATCACGATCTTGCCCGGATGCGCGGCCAGGATCGCGCGCACCGTCTCCGGCTCGACGAGCGGCACGTCGACCGGCCAGATTAGCGCGGCGGTCGCGGCGGCGGGCAGCGCGGCGATCCCCGCCTGCACCGACGAGAGCATGCCGCGATCGGGCAGCGGGTTCCACGCCGAGCTCGAGCCGGGCGGAAGCGCGCGGCGGATCTCCGCTCCGTGCGGCGGCCCGAGCACCACCACCACCTGACCTGCGCCGCCCGCCCGCGCGCTCTGGCTCACCCGCTCGAGAAAGCTGCGGCCGTCGGGCCCGCGCACGAGCGCCTTCGGGCCCGCCGCGCCCATCCGCGACGAGGCGCCCGCCGCCAGCACCACCAGGGCGATCATGGCGCGGGCTTGACGCGAGGCGGCCGCCGGGCCGCGCGCACGGAAATCAGCTCGGCGACGATCGCGACCGCGATCTCTTCCGGCGCGTCGGCGCCGATGTCGAGACCGATCGGCGCGTGCAGCCGGGAGAAGCGCGCCGGATCGAATCCCTTGTGCGCGAGCCGCTCGGCAAAGAGCGCGATCTTCCGCTTCGAGCCGATCAGCCCGAGATAGGCGAGGTCGTAGCCGATCAGCTGCTCGACGAGCGCCTGATCTTGCGCGTGATCGCGGGTGACGATGATCGCGTAGGTGTGATCGTCGAGCGGCACGTCCTGCCAGTCGCGGACGTCGAAGCTGTCGATGAGCCGGGCCGCGTCGGGGAAGCGCTCGCGCGAGGCCAGCTCGTCGAGATCGTCGACGACGATCGGCGAAAAGCCGACCGAGCGCGCGAGCGGCACCACCGCGCGGGCGACGTGGCCGCCGCCGCAGACGATGAGCGGCGGCTCGGGCACCAGCGGCTCGACGAACACCTCCATCTCCCCGCCGCAGCACATCGCCAGCTCGTGGGTTAGGTGATAGCGAAGAAGGAGCGGCCGGGCCGCGCCGCCGCCGGCGAGGAGCGCGACCGTTTGATCGATCACCTCCTTCTCGATCCGGCCGCCGCCGATGGTGCCGACGGTCTCGCCGCCTTCGAGCACGATCATCCGCGCCGCCGACTTGCGCGGGGTCGAGCCGGCGGTGCGCACCACCGTCGCCAGCGCGCACGCGCGCCCTTCGCGGCGCAGCCGGATCAGCTCTTCGAACACATCGACCACGGCGGTCCTTTTTATTTCCTGACCACCCGGCCGGGGCGCGCGCCGGTCGGCTCGCCGGCGTTGACCACTTGCGTGCCGGCGGTGAGCACGTGCTCGATGCCGAGGGGAAAGCGCATCGGATCTTCGAAGGTGGCCTGATCGGTCACGCGCTCGGCCTCGAAGATCACCAGGTCGGCGGCCTGACCGATCGCGATCCGGCCACGGCCGCGGAGGTGCATCGCATCGGCGGCCTGCGAGGTCATCTTGCGCACCGCCTCTTCGAGCGCGAGGTGGCCGCGCTCGCGCACGTAGCGGCCGAGGATTCGCGGGAAGCTGCCGAACGCGCGCGGGTGCGGCCGGCCGCCGAGGAGCCCGTCGGTGCACACGTTGACGAACGGCTCCTTCATGAAGCGATCGACCACCTCGTCGCCCTGCGAAAAGCTGATCATCGCCACGCCCATCCGCTCGTGCTCGAGGAGATCGAAGGCGAATTCGAGCGGCTCTTTTTCGGCGCCGCGCGCGCCCTCGGCGACGGTCTTGCCGATCAATTCCGGCCGCCTGCCCGACGGGACATCGCTCACCACGATGCCTTCGGGCCCGGTCCACTTCCAGAAGTTGTCCCAATCGCAGGGCGCGGGATCGAGGATCTGCGCCCGCATCTTGGCGCGCTCCTCGGGCGAGCCGAGCCGCGTCACCGTCTTGTCGACGCCCCCGTCGTGCGCCCAAGGCGGTAGGATCGCGCCGAACATCGTCGAGCCGGCGCCGTAGGGATATTGATCGGCGGTGACGCGCAGCCCCTCTTCGCGGGCGGCGTGCAGCTTGCCGAGGAGCTCGCCGGCGAGCGGCCAGTTGTCGCGCCCGGCGATCTTGAGGTGCGAGATGTGCACGTGCACCCGCGAGCGGCGCGCCACCTCGATCATCTCGTCGACGGCGGTGAGGATCCGATCGGACTCCGAGCGCATGTGGACCACGAACACGCCGTCGCGCCGGGCCACCTCTTCGCACAGCCACACCAGCTCGTCGGTGGAGCCGTAGCAGCAGGGCGGAAAGATGAGGCCGGTCGACAGGCCGATCGCGCCCTCGTCCATCGCCTGGCCGAGGAGGCGCACCATCCGCCGCAGCTCCTTGTCGTCGGGCGCGCGGTTGTCGAGGCCCATCGCGCAGGCGCGCACCGCGCCGTGCGGCGCGAGATAGCCGACGTTCAAGCCGGCGCCGCGATCGAGCACCTTCAAATATTCGGCGACGGTGCGCCAGTCGCGGGCGACGTCGGGATCGCCGAGCAGGCCGGCGAGCTGCTTCTGGGTGTGGACCACGTCCTCGTCGCGCACCGGCGCGACCGAGATGCCGTCCTGCCCGAGCACGTCGAGGGTGATGCCCTGGCGCACCTTCATCTGCAGATCGGGATCGGCGAGGATGCGCAGATCCGAGTGCGAGTGGGTGTCGATGAAGCCGGGCGCGACGTGAAGCCCACCCGCGTCGAGCACCTGCATATGGGAGCCGGCGGTCAGATCGCGATCGACCGCGACGATCAGATCGCCGCGGATGAGCACGTCGGCGCGCTGGGCGGGCGCGCCGGTGCCGTCGACCACCATCCCGCCGCGGACCAGCAGCTCCCGGTCTGGATTCATTGCTTGCCCGAGCCGTGGCCGACCCCGACCTTGCCGATCGAGCCGTAGAGCTCGGGACGGCGGTCGCGATAGAACTGCCACTGGGTGCGCACGTCCTCGATCATCGAGAGATCGAGATCGGCGACGATCAGCTCGTCCTTGTCGCGGCTCGCCTGGGCGAGAATATTGCCGCGCGGATCGCAGAAATAGGACTTCCCGTAGAATTCACCGAAATTCCACGGCGCCTCTTTGCCCACCCGGTTGTTGGTGCCGACGAAGTAGCCGTTGGCGACCGCGTGCGACTTCTGCTCGATCTCCCACAGATACTCGGAGTGCCCTGCCGTCGTCGCCGAGGGCTCGAACACGATCTCCGCGCCCGCCAGCCCGAGAGCGCGCGCGCCCTCCGGGAAGTGGCGGTCGTAGCAGATATAGACGCCGACCCGCGCATATCGGGTATCGAACACCGGATATCCCAAATCGCCCGGCGTGAAATAAAATTTTTCCCAAAATGCCGGCAGGCAGTGCGGGATGTGGGTCTTGCGATACTTGCCGAGATAGCTGCCGTCGGCGTCGAGCACCGCGGCGGTGTTGTAATAAACGCCGGTCATCTCCTCTTCGTAGACCGGCACCACCATCGCCATCTTGTGCTTCTTGGCGAGCTCCTGCATCCGCTTTACCGTCGGGCCGTCGGGCACCCGCTCGGTCATCTTGTACCACTTGGGATCCTGCTCGGCGCAGAAGTAGGGGCCATAGAACAGCTCCTGAAGACAAAGGATCTGCACTCCCTTTTTGCCGGCCTCTTCGATCAGCGCGACGTGCTTTTCGATCATCGCCGCCTTGATCGCCTCGAGCGAGACGCCCGGTCCGGGCGGAAGCGCATTGGTGGCTTGAATGAGCCCAGAGCGAACGACTCGCGACATTTTCCGTTTCTCCTCAGTAAATCGACGGAGGAGCTTATCACATCGCGCGCGACGCCGGGGCGACGGGCGGGCTTGACCCTCCTTGTCGACGGGCCGATAGTCAGAGGCCATGGGCTCGATTCAATTCACGTTGAACGGCGAGGCGCGCGAAGCCTCGATTCACGACGGCGGCACGCTCCTTCAGCTCCTGCGCGAAGGCTGCGGCGTCACCTCGCCAAAAGACGGCTGCTCGCCGACCGGGCAGTGCGGCTGCTGCACCGTGCTCGTCGACGGCCAGGCCAAGGTCGCCTGCGCCTTCCCCGCCGATCGCGCCGCCGGCCGCAGCGTGGTCACGCTCGAGGGCGTCGAGGAGCGTGAGCGAAAGATCTACGCCGAAGCGTTCGCGCTCACCGGCGGGGTGCAGTGCGGCTTCTGCATCCCCGGCATCGTGGTGCGCGCCAAGCACATCTTGAAAAAGTCGCCGCGCCCGTCGCGAGACGAGATCGCCCAGGGCCTCGGCGCGCATCTGTGCCGCTGCACCGGCTACGTGAAGATCATCGACGCGATCGCGCTCGCCGCCGACGTGCTGGCGGGCGGCGAATTTCCCAAGGCCGATTGGTCGGGCAAGGTCGGAACCCCGATGCCGAAGTACGAGGCCGAGGAGCTGGCGCTCGGCGATCGCAAGTACATCGACGATCTCACCGTGCCCGAGCTTTACCACGGCGCGCTGGTGATGTCGGCCCATCCGCGGGCGCGGGTGCTCGCGATCGATCCCTCGGCGGCGCTGGCTTTGCCGGGCGTGCGCGGGATCGTCACCGCCGAGGACGTGCCGGGCAATCGGTTTCAGGGGCTCATCTATCCCGACTGGCCGCTGTTCGTCGCGGTCGGCGAGGAGACCCGCTACACCGGCGACGTCCTGTGCGCGATCGCCGCCGATGATCGCGAGCTGGTGTTCGGAACGTTCTTCGACGACGGCTGGGTGTCGCGCGTACCGGGCGGCACGTGGGAGCCGCCGCGCTCGCTCGGCTGGCCGGGCTCGAAAG
>JANWLJ010000072.1 GCA_025450955.1 Polyangium sp. (in: bacteria)
CAGCGCGAAGAGCGCCGCCAAGCCGGACAGCAAAGCGCCGCGCTCGAAGACCTACACCTTCACCGGCCTCGATATCGACGGGAAATTGAAGACGCCACAGCTCCTTTATTTCTTGAATCGCATGAAGGCCGAGTTCGACACCACCACGCCGGAGAAGCGCAGCTTCTTGCCCGAGCTCAAGCGCTCCACCGACGAGATGTAGCCGTGACGCGTGTGTTAAAGTGAGAGCCCGATGAGTCTCGACGCGCGGCCGCTCAGGGTGGTCTTGGTGTGGCGCGGAGAGGCGCTCGAGGAGCGGGTCTTCACCCGGCCGCAGCCGATCACCATCGGCCCCTCCAAGCGCGACACCTTCACCGTGCCCGCGTCGCGGCTCGGCGATCAGTTTCCGCTCTTCACTCCGTCGGCGGACGCGACCGGCTACGTGCTCACGCTCGCCGAAGGCATGGGCGGCAAGCTGTCGCTCGGCGGCGAGCCGCTCGCGGTCTCCGAGTTCATCCGGCGCGGACGCGGCGTGCCCTCGGGTCCGTTCCGCCAGCAGCCGCTCGCCACCGCCGACTGGGGAATCGTCGCGCTCGACGAGTCGGGCGAGGTCGCGTTCTTTTTTCAGTTCGTCTCCCGCGGCGTCAAGGTCGGCCCGGATCCGTCGTGGCTCGATCGCTTTCTCGGTCAGGGGCTGGTGTTCAGCGCGGTGGTGCACATTGCGCTGCTCATCATCGCGTTCGTGATCTGGGAGCCGACCGACACCCTCGACGTCGATCCGCCTCCCACCGCCGCGATCGCCAAGATCCTGCAAGACGTCAAAGAGCCGCCGCCGCCCGAGGAGAAGCCGCAAGAGAAGCGTCGCGTGCGCGAACAGGACGCCTCCAAGCGCGCCGCCGGCAAAGAGGGAAAAATCGGAAATCCCGATTCGAAGATCGAAAAAACGGTCATTCCCAGAGGGCCGCGCGACGAGATCGTGAAGAAGGTTTCGCACACCGGCCTTCTCGGAATGCTCAAACGCAGCGATCAATCACAGGCGCTCAAGACGCTGCTCTCCGACACTCCCGACGCGACGATGACTACCGCGATGGCGGGGCTCAAGGGCGCGCGCCTCGCGATCGGCCGCGGCTCGGGCGGCTCGTCGACGCGCGGCGAAGGCCCGGGCGGCGGCGGCAAAGGCGGCGGCCAGCTCCTCGGCGTCGGCGAGCTCGCCGTCGGCGGCGGCGGCCACGGCTCGCGCAACACCGGCTCGGGCGGCGGCCGCGTCGCCAAGGAGCTCAAGGTCTCGGTCTCGACCGGCACCCCCTCCTCCGACGGCGGCCTGTCGCGCGAGCAGATCTTGAAGGTGGTCATCTCGCACAAAGCGGCGATCGACTTCTGCTACGAAAAGGAGCTGCAGCGCTTCCCACACCTCTCGGGAAAGGTGACGGTGGCGTGGAAGGTCGACCTCGAGGGCCGCGTGATCTCGGCGCGCATCGACGCCTCGACGCTGGGCAACGCGGGCGCGGAGAGCTGCATGGTGAGGCAGGTCAAGAACTGGCAGTTCCCGAAGCCAAACGGCGTAGTCGCGGTGGTCACCTTCCCCTTCTTCTTCAAGAGCCAGTGACGGGCTGCGGCTGCCGGAGCGGTTCAGTCCTTTTTTTCGAGCTTGGCTTTGAGGGCCGCCAGGCGATCGTCGAGGTCGGAGCTCTTGCCGAGCTCGTCGAGGCGCTTCTCGACGTCGCGGCTGGCCGCGTCTTCGTGGCGGGCGGCGGCCAATTCGTCGTCGAGCGCGACCTCGGCCTCCTTGACGTCGATTCCCGTCGAGAGCTGCTCGAAGCGCTCGAAGGCGGAGTGCGAGCCGGTGCCGCTCTCACGGCTCTTTTGCGCGCGCGCCTGCGCCTTGATCGTTCCTTTGCGCAGCTTGACCTCTTTGACCCGCGCGTCGAGCGCTTTGAGCGCCGCGGTCAGCTCGTCGACGTGGGCGCGCTGATCCTCGAGCGCCACCGCCGCCTCTTTGAGCTCGGCGTCGACGTCGGCCTTGCGCTTGAGCGCCTCTTTGGCGAGCCCATCGTCGCCCGCCTGCACCGCGCGGGTGGCGCGCTCCTCCCACTCGCGCGCGCTCTTGAGGAGCGCTTCGCACCTTTGGCGCTGCCGCTTCTCGACGGCGAGGGTGGCCTGCACCTCGACGCGCGCCTTCTTCTGGGTCTCCTCCATCTCGACCACGAGCTGATCGATCTGCTTGCCCGGATCGGACATCTTGTCGAGGGTGGAGTTGAGGTTCGACTTGATGAGCGTCGAGAGGCGATGAAGGATCCCCATGCGATCCTTTATACGCCGATCTTGGGCCGAATCCGTAGGGCATGCTAGGCTGGCGCACCATGCCCGGGCTCGGCAGCATCATCGGACAGGAGCGCGCGGTCGAGATCCTGCGCGCTGCCGTCGCCTCCCAAAAGGTGCACCACGGCTATCTGTTCGACGGGCCCGCCGGCGTCGGCAAGGCGGCCTGCGCGCGGGCGCTCGCGATGGCGCTCAACTGCGAGGCGCGCGATCCGCTCGGCTGCGGCGCGTGCGAGCCCTGCCGCAAGATCGAGGCGGGCCATCACCCCGACGTGATCGCGTTCGACATGACCCCGAAGGGGCTCACCGAGCGGGTGCGCGAGCTGCAGGCGCTGTGCGGCTTTCGCCCGCACGAGGGGCGCGCGCGGGTGGTGATCTTCGATCCTGCGGGCGATCTGGCCGGACCGCAGGAGCGCGCCGAGCCGGCCAACGTGCTTCTGAAGACGCTCGAAGAGCCGCCCGAAGGCACCTATTTTTTGCTGGTCACCGCCGAGGCCAAGCGGCTGCCGGTGACGGTGCGCTCGCGCTGCCAGCGCCTTCGCTTCGCGCCGCTCGGCGACCAGGCGCTCGAACAATTGCGCGCGTGCAGCGACGACGGTGACGACCAGGCGGTGAGCGAGAGCCGCGGCGCGCTGGTCGAGACGATGGTGACCGCCGCGCGCAAAGGTGACGGCCGCGCGATCTTCGCCGCGGCCTCCGAGGCGGGCGGCGATCGCGCCGAGGCCGAGGGAGCGTGCGCTCTGCTCGCGGTGCTTTTGCGCGACGCGCTCCTGGTCCGCGAGTCGCTGCATCGCGGTCGGGTACCGGCGGAGCGCGCGGATCGGGCGGCGCAGCTCCTCGGCGATCGCACCCCGGGGCAGCTCCTCGCGGCGCTCGCCGCCGCGCGCGAAGCCTCTTTGGCGCTCCGGGGAAACGTCGCGCCTTCGCTCGCGCTCGAGCGCTTGATGTTGCGCCTCGCGCCGCGCGCCCCATCGAGGAATGCATGACCGACGACGCGCCGCCCTCTTTGCCTCCTGGATCGGGAGCGCCGCCCGGCGGGCCTCCCGGCTCCGGAGGCGGACGCCGTCGTCGTCGTCGCGGACGGGGCGGGCGCGGCCGCGAGGGCGGCCCACCGGTCGCGGGCGTGGGCGCCGACTCGAGCGCGGAAGAGGGCGGCGAAGCGGCGCGTCCGAGCGAGCCCGCTTCCGGCGAGCAGGCGCGTCCGACTGAGCGGCCTCGTCCCCAAGGCCCGCGCCCAGGCCAGCGGCCTCGGCCGGAAGATCCGCGTCGTGGCGAACGGCCCCGTTCAGAGCGCGAACCGCCTCGTCCCGAAGGCGAGAGGCCGAGGCCGGAGGGCCAACGACCAGTCGATCGCGCGCGTGCCGACGATCGCGGGCGTGGGCGCTCGGGCGATCGCGGGCGCTCTCGCTCGAACGATCGCGAGCGGTCGCGGATGGGCGAGCGCGGACCGGCTCGTTCGGCCGAGCGCGCGCAGCATGAAGAGCCGCCTGGGCGCGAGCCGCCGGCGCGCAGCGTTCCCGCGCCGCGGCCGAGCGGGCCGACCGGCGACGCGCCGCTCGCGCGACCTTCGGCCGAGATCGATTCGGGCTGGGGACTTCCCGACGAGAGCGCCGCCGCCGCCGAGCCCGAGCCGACGCTGCGGCCGACCGAGCCGCCTCCGCCCGAGCCGCGCGATCCCGACGGCGACGACGTCTTTTTGGAGCTGGGCGAAGGCGAGAGCCCGGCGGCGGGCGCAAAAAAGGGCGCGCTCACCAACGTCGCCGGGATAAAGTTCCGCCCCGCCGGCACCATCCACGCCTACGACGCCGGCGACGCGAGCTACCTGCGCGGCGAGCGGGTGGTGGTCGAGTCCGATCGCGGCCCGATCGTCGCCACCGTCGCGGTCGGCTCGCGGCGTCAGCCGACCCTCGATGTGCTGCGCCGGATCGTCCGCCCCGCCACCGCCGCCGACGAGAAATCGAAAGAGCGCAACGGCGGCAAGGAGCGCGAGGCCTATCTGTTTTGCAAGCAGCGCATCCGCGATCGCAACCTGGCGATGAAGCTCACCCGCGTCGAGTATCCGCTCGCCGCCGGCAACAAGGTGCTCTTCTACTTCGCCTCCGAGGAGCGCGTCGATTTTCGCGAGCTGGTCAAAGATCTCGCGCAACGGCTCAAGGCGCGCATCGAGATGCGCCAGATCGGCGCGCGCGACGAGGCCAAGATGGTCGGCGGCATCGGCGCCTGCGGGCGCGAGCTGTGCTGCTCGACCTGGCTGCCCGCGTTCGTGCCGATCTCGATCAAGATGGCCAAGGACCAGGGGCTGCCGCTCAATCCGTCGAAGGTGTCGGGGCAGTGCGGCCGGCTCAAGTGCTGCCTGGTCTACGAGCAGGACACCTATAAAGAGATGCGCAAGGGGCTGCCCAAGATGGGCAAGCGGGTCTCGACTCCGGGCGGCGAGGGCAAGGTGGTCGAGCTCGACGTGCTTCGCCAGCGGGTTCGGGTGTGGTTCGACGAGGGCGGCTCGGAGACCTTCCCCGCCGACGTGATCACCCTGCTCGCTCCGCCCGGCGCCCGCCCGGCCGCGTCGGCGCCGTCATCGGAAGACTCCGAAACCGACGCGTAGGTGTGATAGAAAGTCCTCTCTGCCGATGGCGAAGCGCTTCTACGTCACCACGCCGATCTACTACGTCTCCGACGTGCCGCACCTCGGCCACGCCTACACCACCATCGTGGCCGATGCGCTCGCCCGCTATCACCGGCTGCGCGGCGACGACACCCGCTTTCTCACCGGCACCGACGATCACGGGCAGAAGATCGCGAGGCTCGCCGAAGCGGCGAGCGTGAGCCCGCGGGCGTTCGCCGACAAGTTCGCCGACGCCTATCGCGCCGCCTGGCGCGCGCTCGAGATCTCGAACGACGATTTCATCCGCACCACCGATCCCGATCACGAGGCGACGGTCCAGGACCTGTGGCGGCGGATGGCGGAAAAGGGCGATATCTATCTCGGCGACTACGAAGGTTGGTACTGCGTCCCGTGCGAGCAGTTCTATACCGAAAAAGAGCTCGAGAAGGGCCATTGCCCGGTGCACAAAAAACCGGTCGAGAAGGTCAAAGAGCAATCGTATTATTTTCGGCTCTCGAAATATCAGGAGCCGCTTTTGGCCTATTACGCCGCGCACCCGGAGCTCATTCAGCCGGAGGTCAGGCGCAACGAGGTGATGGCGTTCGTCCGGGGCGGGCTCCAAGATATTTCGATCTCGCGCACCACCTTTCAGTGGGGCGTGCCGGTGCCCGAGGCCAAGGGCCACGTGGTCTACGTCTGGCTCGACGCGCTCACCAACTATTATTCGGCGACCCGCCGGCCCGCGCTTGCGGGTTTCTGGGACGACGATGTCGAGATCGTCCATCTCATCGGCAAGGAGATCTCGCGCTTTCACGCGGTCTATTGGCCGGCGTTCTTGATGTCGGCGGGCCTGAGGCTGCCGACCACCGTGTTTTGTCACGGCTGGTGGACCGTCGACGGCGAGAAGATGTCCAAGACCCTCGGCAACGTGGTCGACCCGCTGGTCTTGTCGCAAGATCTCGGCGTCGACGCGTTCCGCTATTTCATCTTGCGCGAGGTGCCGCTCGGCGCCGACGGCGACTTCTCGCACGAAGCGCTCCTCACCCGCTACAACGCCGAGCTCGCCAACGATCTCGGAAATCTGCTCAACCGCACCCTCGGAATGGTCCATAAATACGGGATTGTGCCGAAGTCGAATATCGACCCGTTCGATTTGGAGAATCGGGTTTCGCGATATTCGAAGCATATGGAGGAGCTTCAGCCCTCGCGCGCGCTCGAGGAGCTGTGGACCCTGGTGCGAAAGGGCAACGCGTTCATCGACGAGAAGGCGCCGTGGAAGCCGGACGCGCCGCGGCCGCAGATCCTCGGCGACGTGCTCGAGCTGTGCCGGGTGCTCTCGCACCTGCTCGAGCCGTTTTTGCCCGAGCGCGCGGTCGAGATGCGGCGCCAGCTCGGGCTCGACGAGCCGGCCCATTTTCCGTCGTGGCAGTCGCGCACGTTTGCGCCCACGGTGGCGACGCCGCTCTTTCCGCGCATCGACGATGATCGCAAAAAAGAGCTGCTCGCCAAGTGGACGCCCAAGCGCGAGGCGCCGCCTGCGAGCGACGAAGACCAGATCACGTTCGAGCAGTTTCAAAAGCTCGATCTGCGGGTCGGGCAGGTGCTCTCGGCCGAGCCGGTGCCGAAGGCCAAGAAGCTGCTTCAGCTCACCATCGATATCGGCACGGCGAAGCGGCAGGTGGTGGCCGGGATCGCCGAGACCTACCGGCCCGAGGAGCTGGTGGGCAAGAAGGTCATCTTCCTCGCCAACCTGAAGCCGGCGACCATCCGCGGGGTCCGCTCCGAAGGGATGATCCTCGCCGCCGGCGACGAGCAGGTGGTGGCGCTCTCGGGCCTGGACCGCGACGCCGCCCCGGGAACCAAGGTGCGTTGATGGCGAAAAAAGAGACCGCGGCCGAAGCGCCGCGCATCCAGAGGCGCGATGCGCGGATGACGGTGGCGTGGAACGCGAGCTGCGAAAAGATGGTCGAGGTCGAGCAGAAGCTCCAGCCGGAGCTGGCCGCGGTCTACGAGCGGGTGCGCGCCAATCCCGAAGGGGTGGGCCGCCGCTTTCAGGCGACCCTGCGCGATCTGTCGGTGAACGGCGCGTTTCTCGAGGGCGAGCCGCTGCCGCTCCTGTCGCGGGTGGCGCTCGCGTTCGAGGTGCCCTCGTTCAAGCCGATCGAAGCGGTCGGCTGGGTGCTCTGGCGGCGCACCGCGCCCTGCACCGTGCAGCGGCCGAGCGGCGCGCCGATCACGCTCGGCGCCGGCTTCGGAGTGGTGTTCGAATGGATCTCTCTCGAGGCGCGGCTCGAGATTGCCCGGCGCGTCGCGCTACTGGCCTGACCACGCGCGAGACCTTTCCCATCGTCTTCACCCAGAGGCGGGTGCTGCCGGTCGCGGTGGTGTTCGCGCTGGTCGGCGCGGGGCTGTCACCCGGCTTTTGGCTCAGGCTCGCCTGCGGCGGCTTCGCGCTGCTCGCGGCCGGGATCGGGATCTGGCAAAAGCGCGCCCGCGCGCAGGTGGTGATCGATGACACCGGCTACGCGGTCGAGGAGCACGGGCGCGAGAAGCTGCGGGTCGCCTGGAGCGAGGTGGTCGAGGTGCGCGCCGATGCGGCCGAGCACGCCTGCTACGTCGACTGCGGCGATCCGCAGCGAAATCTCCTGGTGCCGCCCGAGCGCGGCTACGGCTTTCATTTCGAGCGCGCCGACCAGCTGTACGCGCGCATCCTCGACGCGGTCACCGACAAGGTGAAGCTGGTTGAGCGCCTCGAGGCCAAGAAAGCCGAGCCGAAGCCCGAGTCGAAGGACGATCCGAATAGCGAGACCAAGGACGAGCCGAAGCCGTCATGAAGGAGATGACGCTCGAGGCGGCGCTGCGCGATCTCCAGCACAAAGATCCGCGGGTCGGGCGCAAGCGGCCGAAGCGCTCGGGCGGGAAGATCTCGGCAAGGAGGCGCTCACCGCGCTGCTCGCCGCCGCCGACGACGGCCACTCCTCGGTGCGCTACGCCGCGCTGCTCTCGCTCGGCGAGCTCGGCCGGCCGCAGGCGATTCCAAGCGCGGTCGATCGGCTCGACGACGGCGACCCGCTGGTGCGCGAGGCCGCGGTGATCGCGCTCGGTCAGATCGGCGCCGCCGCGGGAGGAGACGAGAGCCCGGCGAGCCGCGCCGCGCTCGACACCGCCTTCGCCGCGCTCGCCCGCGCCGTCAAGAGCGATCGGCCGGAGGTGCGCTTTCAAGCGATCGCCTCGTTGGCCGAGATCTCGTCCGAACGATCGGCGCCGCTTCTGCGCCCGCTCGTCGGCGATCGCGATCCCAAGGTGCGCGCGCAGGCGGCGGCCGCGCTCGGCGACGCGCGCGATGAAGCGGCGCGAGAGGCGCTCGCCGCGCACCTCACCGACGTCGAAGAGGTGCGCCACGAGGCGGCCCTCGCGCTCGCCCGGCTCGGCGATCTGCGCGCGGTGCCGATCCTCGTCACCTCTCTGCCGGCCGGCGATCGCGCCTTCGACGCCGCCACCGCGCTCGCCGAGCTCGACGCCGCGCGCCAGCCGGAGATCCGCGCGCTGTGCGCGGGCCTGCTCACCCGCATCCTCGGCGACCCGATGGTCAAGGTGCGCGCCGCCCAGGCGCTCGCGCGCGCCGGCGATCCGCGCGGCCGCGCCTACCTGGAAAAAGCGCTGCGCGCCCGCCGCGACGAAGTGCGGGGCCTGGCCACCACCGTACTTACGGAGCTGGACGATGGGAACCGAGACGACCCGCGCGGGTAGCGAGGTGGGACGGGAACGTCCCTCCCTGATCGACTCGCACTGCCACCTCGAGGCCAAGGACTTCGGCGACGAGCGGGAGGCGGTGATCGCGCGCGCCCGAGCGGCCGGGGTCGACGAGCTCATCTGCGTCGGCTCGGGCAGCTCGCTCGACGAGGTGCAAAACGCGGTCGCGCTCGCCGAGAGCCATCCGCGGATCTGGGCCGCGATCGGCATTCACCCGCACGAGGTGGCGCGCATGCCCGAAGGCGCGCTCGCCGAGATCGAGCGGCTCGCCACTTCTCACCCGCGGGTGGTCGCGGTCGGCGAGACCGGGCTCGACTCTCATTATGACTACTCGCCGCGCGAGACCCAGCGCGAGGCGCTGCGCGCCTTCATCGCCATCGCCCGCCGCGCGAACAAGCCGCTCTCCTTTCACCTGCGCGACGCCCACGACGACGCGCGCCGCATC
>JANWLJ010000073.1 GCA_025450955.1 Polyangium sp. (in: bacteria)
CCAGGCCGGGCACGTTCTCCGGCGGCGAGCCGATCTTCATCGACGGCGTGCTTCAAGCGCGGCTCGGCGGCCCGTGCGCCGGACATCCGGACCAGCTCGAAGTGGCGCGCGCGGATGGCCTCATCCTCTGTTTCGCCTCCGCCGATCTCGCCCCGGTGCGCGCCGGCGCTTCGTCGCTGCGCGAGCGTCGCCTGTTTCCCCTCTCGCTCGACGAGGTGGACGGCGTCGACGTTGCCGACGAGAGCGCCCATCGCACGCTCGAGCTGCGGCGCGCCGACGCGGCCTGGCGGATCGTCGCGCCGCTCGAGAGCGCCGGACCCGCCGACGACGGCGCGGTGCGCGACTGGCTCTCGCCGCTGCTCGCGCTCACCGCGTCGGGCCACGGCCCGCCCGGAAAGACCGCGATCACCCTTCGACTGCGCGCGCGCGGCGAGAACATCACCGTCGAGCTCGCGCCGCCCGAAGGCGGGCAGGTGCGCGCGCTCCGGCAGGGCGAAGGCGACGCGCTCCTCATCCCGGCGCCGCCCGCCGCGCTGCTTGCGCCGAGCCCGCTTCAGTTTCGCGATCGCCGCATCTTCAATTTTCGCGCGGACGATCTCTCGTCGCTGACCATTAAAGAGCGCGGCGCGCCGTCGCCTGCCGATGGCGCGACCCTCGATCGTTTTCGGGATTCACTCTCCGAGCTGCGCGCCGATCGCTTCGATCCCGATGCGTCGTTCACCGCGATAAGAACGCTGCGCTTCACCGAAGCCGGCAGCGCGACCGCGCGCGAGCTCTCGGTCGGCGCCGCCGATGCGGAGGGCTGCCTCGCCGAGACCGCGGGCGCGCCGCGCTTTCACCTGCCCGCCGCCACCTGCCGCGCGCTCCTTTCGCCAATGGTGAGGAAGGTCGCACCCGGGCCTCCGTAGACCTCCACCGAACCTAACGGAGGAGCTCCGATGAAGACCCGCATGCTTCTGTGGACCATTCTGAGCTGCGCGCTGGTCAGCGGCTGCGCCCACGAATCCGATATCGAGATCAGAAACCCGCTCGCGGTTCACGCGATCGACGCGAACCAGATCGTCAAGCCGCACGACTACGCCGAGAACGCGCGCGGCCTGCCGCCCGGCTCGATGGCCGACCAGGCACAGCTGGTCTCGATGGCGCCCGCGCAGGTCTGCTTCGGGGTCTCCTTGCACGAGCTCGATCCGATCGATCTGCGCTCGGTCGAGGCCGAGCTGAGCGCGCCCAAGGTCGACGCCACCGACGACGCCAAGGTCTGGGCCGAGCAGCCCACCTTCAAACAGTACGACGGCCTGGTGCCCGAGCAGCGCGAGACCGGCACGGAGACCGTCTGCTCGAGCCGCGACTCCGACGGCGTGTGCCAGGGCTGGCAGACCCGCCCCACCTACGCGACCGTCTACGTGCACGGCCCGGTCAAGGTCTACGAGACCCGCGGCCGCCTCTGCTTTCCCAACCACGGTCTCGCCACCCCCGCCACCGAGCAGGTCTCGCTCAAGTTGGTGATGCGCCGAGAGGGCGGCGCCGCGGTCCGCGTCGGCTACGGCCTCTACGGCGGCTTCGGCGGCGGCTGCAAGAAGGTGGTCTTCCGCTGGGGCCTCTCCACCGCCGGCGGCGCGACCCAGACCGCCAGCGCCTCGAGCGGCCCAAGCTCGTAGCCCGAGCTACCCGCTCACAAGGTCGGCGAGCGCTCCTGGGTCTCGGCCTCGAGCGCCTCCTGGCAGTCGGCGCAGCGGGTGGTCCACGGCACCAGCTCGCGCCGCTCGAGCTCGATCGCTCGGCCGTACTCGTCGCACATCCAGTTCTCGCCGCGCTTGATTAGTCCGAGCGCGCCCTCCATCGCCTGCGCCAGCTTGGCGCTGCGCTCGTCGAGGGTGAGCTTGAAGTCGCCGAGCTGAATCCCCATCGCTTCGTCCGCTTCGTCGCCGGGGTCGGGCTGGTTGAGCTGACCTCCCTGCACGTCCCGGCGCACGTCGCTGTGGACCTCGTTGTAGATCCGCGCGATCCGCTCGATCAAGAGGCCGCGAAAATGCGCGAGCTGCTCCGGCGTCAGCGTCGTCTTCACGGGGCAATGTGGTGCATCGCCCGTGCCCCGGAATTTGGTGGCTCGCTTATCCGACGGCGCGGCGCTTGGCCGCGTGGGCGCCGAGCGCCGGCGCGCGCCCGTCGAGCTCGTCCTTGAGCGCGATCACCGCCTCGCGCGCCTCATCGATCAGCGACTCGAGATCGGCCTCGCCCATCCCGCGCGTCGAGATCACCTCGCCGACGAGCAGCTTCATCGCCGCGAAGTCGTCGGAGAACTTCCAGGTGTGCTTGGGCAGCGCGTCGAGCGTGCCCGAGATCGCCAGCGGCAAGACGTCGCAGCCGGCGTCGAGCGCCAGCTTGAACGCGCCCTTTTTGAACGGCTTGACCACTCCATCCACCGAGCGCGTCCCCTCGGGGAAGAACAGCACCGACACTCCGCGCTCGAGATAGCGGCGCGCCTCGCCCATGCACTTTTCAATCGAGCTCTTATCCCCGCGCCGCAGCGGGATATACCCCGCGTGGTACATGAACCAGCCCATGAACGGCACGAAGAAATTGGCGCGCTTGGAAATCCACTTGAAGTGCAGCTCGAGACAGAACGCCATCATGATGTCGCCCAGGCCCTGATGGTTCGACACCACCACCAGCGGCCGCCCCGCCGGGATGCGCTCTTCGTGCTGCACCTCGAAGGTCCAGCGGTTGTTGAGCCGCAGGATCATCCGCCCCCACTTCTGCGCGTACCAGTGGCCGAAGCGGCGCGTCCGATCGAACGGCGCGCTCAGGAGAAACACCGGCAAGGCGAGGAAGTACATGAAGGCGGTGCCGAACGCGATCGCGCTCCAGATGTAAATCGACCGGAGGACCTGCCACATCGGGTGCTCCTACCTGCGGCGGTGCTTGGCGGCCTCGCGCTTGGCGGCGAGCGCGGCCTCGATGGCCTCGCCCTGTTGCGCCTGCGTCTCGAGCTGAGTGGCCGCCGACAAGAACTCGAGCCCCTTGTCGTCCTTCATCTTGCCGAAGATCAAGAGCCCGTCGGAGGAGCCAAACCCCGTCGGAGAGTTGATGCTGAAGGTGCCGTTGATGTCGTACTGCTTGCCGACGGTGAGCGCCGGCGGCTTCTGCTTGGGCGCGAGATAGTCGACCACCATCAGCGCCTTCTCCTTCTTGGTGTCGGGCTTGTCACCGATGAAGAAGTGGGGCTGATCGCAGAGCTTGCAGGTCTGGCCCTTGGGGCACTTCGGGCACTGATAGACCTCGAGCAGCGTGCCGCGGACGAGCACGTCTTTGTTGAGGAGGCAGTCGGCCGGGGCCGGCTGATTCGGCTGCACCCGATCGCACACCAGCTTCTTGTTGTGGCGCAAGCCGTGGATGGTGTACGCGCCGTCGGGAAACTTGAGCGGTATATCGGAGGCGGCGAAGGAGGGCGCCGGCGGCAAGTCCACCTTGATCGGCGGCAGCGCCGTCGCCTCGGGCTCGGCCATCGAAGCGCCGGAGGAGCTCGACTGGCAGCCGACGCCGAAGCCGATGAGCGCGGTACAGAAGACAGCCGCAACTTTGGTCATGGGTGGCCTCTCGTGGGGTCCGTGTCGACCCGTTTCGTATCACGCCCGTGCCGGAATTTCCACCAAATCCCTCGTGCTCGCGCGACCTTCCAGGGGGTGATATCCTCGCGCCCGCGATGCGCCCCCTCGCGCGGCTGATTTGCCTCACCCTTTTGGCCGTCGCGCTTTCGGGCTGCAAGCACCCGCCCAAGCCCGGCGGCGGACCGACGGTGGTGGTGTGCGGCGAGCGCGGCTGCCCGGCCGAGTCGTCGCCCGAGACCCCGCCTCGCGACGGCGGCACGCTGGTGGTTCACGTCGAGGCCGAGCCGGCGATCTTGTGCGATCTGGTCGAGCACGACGCCTGGAGCCGCTGGATCGTCGAGAACCAGGTGGCCGAGACGCTGCTCTATCAAGACCCGTGGTCCGGCGCGATCGGTCCGCGGCTGGCCAAGAGCTGGGAGCTCCCCGCGGGCCGGTTGATTTTGCACCTGCGCCCGGGCGTCAAATGGCACGACGGCCAGCCGTTCACCTCCGCCGACGTCGCCTTCACCCTCGGGCGCGCGCAAGATCCGAAGGTCGGCGCCGATCAGCGCGCCGATCTCGAGCCGATCGCCAAGATCGAAACACCCGATCCGCTGACGGTGGTGCTCACCCTCGGCCGCCCCGCGCCCTATCTCAAGCAGGCGCTGGCGCACATTTCGATGCTGCCCGAGCACGCTTATCGCGGACTGGCGCTGCGCACCGCGCCGGCCTCGCGCGCGCCGATCGGGACCGGCCCATTCAGCTTCGTCGAGTGGAAGCCGGGCGAGCGGATCGTGATCGCGCGCAACGACGCCTACTGGGGCCCGCGCCCGCACCTCGACAAGATCGTCTTTCAGATCGTCCGCGACAAAGAGGTCGCCTACCGGCTCTACCGGCGCGGCCAGCTCGACGTGATGCGGCGGCTGCCGCCCGGTCGCACCGTCGACGAGGCGCGCCGCGATCCCTCGCTCACCGGCCATCGCCTCTTTCTGTGGACCCCGCGCGCCTACTTCTTCATCGTCTGGAACACCCGCAAGCCGCCGCTCGACGACGCGCGGGTGCGGCGCGCGCTCACCGAGCTCACCGACAAGCGGCGCTTCATCCAGATCGGCTTCGACGGCCACGCGCGCCCAATCACCGGCCCGTACGTGCCGGGCACCGCCTCGTATGATTCGTCTATCGCGCCCTGGCCCTACGACCCGAATGACGCCAAGCGGCTCCTCGCCGAGGCGGGCGTGAAGAAGCTCGAGCTCACCTTCCTGCTCACCGCGGGCTCGCGCACCGTCGAGCAGCTCGCGACCCTGCTCAAAGAGGACTTCGCGCGCGCCGGGGTCACCCTCGACGTGGCGACCGTCGACTGGGCGGTGCTGCTCGATCGGCTGCGCCATCACGCCTTCGACGCCTCGGCGCTGCAGTGGACGCTCTCGCTCGAGCAGGACAACTACGACATGTTCGACTCGACCGAGGCCGATCGCGGCCAGAACTACGGCGGCTTTCACAGCGGCGCCGCCGACGCGTTGATGGATCAGATCCGCGTCACCGTCGACGACACCGCGCGCCACGGGCTCGAGCGGCAGCTCCACCGCGTGCTGCACGACGAGCAGCCCTACACCTTCCTCTCTTCGCCCGAGGTGGCCACCCTCGAGGCGCCGCGCGTGCACGATCTCGCGCCGTCGATGGACGGCTTCAGCTTCGCGCAGGCCTGGGTCGACCCGCCGAAAAAATGAGCGCGCCCAAGCGAGCGATCTCATGAGCCCGCTTCTTCGGCGACTGCTGCTTTTGCCGCCGACGCTCCTCGGCATCACGCTCTGCACGTTTTTGCTCCTGCACGTCGCGCCCGGCGATCCCGCCGAGGTGCGCGCCGGGATGGGCCGCGGGGTCACCCCCGAGTCGATCGCCGCCTTTCGCGCCGAGTACCACCTCGACGAGCCGCTCGCTACCAGCTATCTCCACTGGCTCGCCCGCTCGGCGCGGCTCGACTTCGGCCGCTCGCTGCTCGACGGCCAGCCGGTGCGCGACAAGCTCGCCGCCGCGCTCCCCGCGACGCTCTCGCTCGCGCTCCTGGCGGTCGCGCTCGCCTATCTTCTGGCGGTGCCGCTCGGCTGCGCGCTCGCCGCCTCCGACGGGAAGCGCTGGACCCGCCTCACCACCTCCGCGCTCTACTGCCTCTACGCGCTGCCGACCGCGGCGGTCGGGTTGGCGGCGCTGTTCGCGGGCGCGCCCTACGGCGGCCGCGGCGCGGGCGTGCTGTTCGCCGCCGCGTCGTGCTTGTCGCTCGCGGCGATCGTCAAGCTCTCTCGCTATCAACGCGGCGCGCTCCTCTCCGCATTGCGCGCCGATTGGGTGCGCACCGCGCGCGCAAAAGGGGCCTCGCCCGCGCGCGTGCTCTACCGCCACGCGCTGCGCAACGCGCTCTTGCCGATGGTGACGCTGCTCGGCGCCGAGCTGCCCGCGCTCCTGTCGGGCAGCGTGATCGTCGAGGAGGTGTTCGGCATCCACGGCCTCGGCCTTTGCGGCTTCGACGCGGTGTTGGCGCGCGACTACCCGGTCCTGCTCGGCCTGACCACCCTTGGCGCGGTGCTGACGCTCGCCGGGGTGCTCGTCGCCGACGCCGCCTACGGCCTCCTCGATCCCCGGCTGCGAGGCCGCTCGACGTGAGCCGCTCTTGGAAACGCTTTTCGCAAGCGCGCGGCGCCCGGCTCGGCCTCGCGCTCCTCGGCGGCCTGATCGCGCTCGCGCTCTTTGCCGATCTCGCCGCGTCCGATCTGCCGCTCGCCGCCCGCGTCGGCGCGCACCTGTACCTTCTTCCCTGCGTGACCCGTCCGGCCGCGCTCGCCAGCGACGACAACCAATCGCTCGCCGCCCGCCTCGGTCCGCACGATTGGCTGCTGGCGCCGCCGGTGCCCTATGGTCCCTACGCGCAGCATCCGGGCGGCATCACCCGCGTGCTCGATCCGCCGTCGCACAGGCACCTGCTCGGCACCGACGATCGCGGCCGCGACGTCGCCGCGCGCCTGATCCACGGCACCCGCATCGCGCTCGCGGTCGGTCCGTTGGCGGTCGCGATCTATCTTCTCCTCGGCACGCTCATCGGCCTTCTGTGCGCGCTCGGACGCACCGGCGATCTGGTGCTCGGCCGCGCGATCGAGATCGGCCTCACCTTTCCGACGCTGTTTCTGCTGCTCGCGATCCAGGGCATGAGCGCGACCGCGTCGCTGTTCGAGGTGGGCCTGGCGATCGCGCTCACCGAGTGGCCGCATCTGGCCCGCCTGGTGCGCGCCGACGCGCTCAAGACGATGGCCTCGCCCCACGTCGAAGCCGCGCGCGCGATGGGCGCCTCGCCTGTGCGGGTCGCGCTCGTGCACGTGCTTCCGCTCGCCTCGTCGGCGGCGCTCACCACCGCGGCGTTCGGCGTCGGTCAGGCGGTGCTGTTCGAGACCGCGCTCACCTTCCTCGGCTTCGGCGTGCCGCCGCCGCTCGCGAGCTGGGGCGAGCTCTTGTCGCAAGCGCAGGCCTCGGGCCTCGAGCCCTGGCTGCTCGTCCCTCCGACGGTGGCGATCGCGCTCACCGTGATCGCCTGCAACCTGGTCGGCGACGGCGTCCGAAAAATGTTGGAAGAGCCGGGCTAGTTCAGCCGGGCTAGTTCAGCGGAGTGGTGGGGCGGTCGAGCAGCTCTTCCAGCTCGATCTCGAGCTCGAGCTCGGCCAGCGCATCGTCGAGCGTGCGGCGCACCCGCTCGTAGGTGTCTTCGTGGTGCAGCTCGAGCGGATTGCTGTCGGCGTCGATCAGCGTGCGGGGTCGCATGGGTTCCTCCAAGGCTCGGGCGGGGATTTAGCAACGCGCGTGCCCCTTTTCCGCTCGCCAAGATTCATGCGGTTAGCTCCGGTTGGTCCGCGCGATTCCGGAGAGCGGCTAGCGCAAGAGCCGGCGAGCCCGCCCGCCTGCGAGCGCGCGCTAGGGCAGTTGGAAGATGACGTGGCCGAGATCGATGGTGCCGGCGACCGTCACATTCTCGGCGCCGATCTCGGCCTGCGAGAGCACCGCGCCGGTCGGATCGTTGAGGTTCAGAAGCACGTCGAAGTGGCCGATGTCGAACAGGTCCGAGGTGCCCTGGTAATCGTTGCACGGAAAGGTGTCGACGATGCGCGACCCGGTGTCGACGTTGACGATGTCCATGTCCACCGTCGCTGCGCCCGCCTGTTCACAGGTGAGCGGCCCGAACTGCACCGACTCGATCTCCCAGGTGGCGAAAAAGTTGTCCTGGATCGCGCCCGCCGGCGTCACCACCACCGCCCGCCCGCATCCGCAAAGTCCGATCGCGCCGAGCAGCATCGACGCCCACACCAGGTTTTTCACGCTCGCCTCCGCCGGGCGACCGCGCGCCCTTTGCGGAGCATTGCAAGCGCCTTGCTAAGCTCGCCGGCGGTTCGCGCGCAAGACGAGCCACGCGAACGCGAGGAGAAGAATCGGCGCGCCGCTCTCGACCGGGCCGGCGCCGAAGTCGCAGCCGCTAGGGCGGGTATAACGATTCAGATCGGTGTGAACGCACTGCATCGAGTCGGGGCGATGGAGCGCCGAGCGCGCGGCGGGATCGCTCGGATAGGCGTTGCAGATCCCGGCCGCGTCGTCGGGCGACGGCGAGCGCTTCTTGGTCTCGCCCGGCGCCGCGAAGTTGTACATGGTCGCCTCGGTGATCTTGAGCTGCTCGGCGGTCGGGAGCATGTCGAGCGCGTCGCAGGCGGGCGGCGGCTGGCCGTTTTCGTCGACGTCGTTGGGAAAGCTGGCCGCGTCCCGGCAGGTGTGCGACAGCCCCTGGAGGTGGCCGAGCTCGTGGGTGAGCGTGTTCTCCAGATCGGCGATGCTGGTGTTCGGCTTCGGCGTCGGCGACACCCCCGGCGTCACGTCGACGAAGGTGAAGTTGATGTCGTTGAGCTCGACATCCGCGTCGAGGATCAGCCCATCTTTGGACGAGCCGTCGTTGATCATGAACACCGAGGTGATCGCCGCCGCCTGCGCGTCGTAGCAGACGTCCTTATCCTCGGCGTCCTCGGGATGGCACCACTTGTCGTTGCGAAACTTGATCACGTTGGTGCCGTCGTAGTGCGCCTCGAGCGGCGCCGGCGCGTCGTACATGAGCTGCAAATAGGAGCAGCTCCCGTCGGCGCTCATCCAGTTTTGCAAGCACTTCTGGATGATCGCGAAGGTCTGATCGCTCGGCAGATCGGGCGTGCCCGCCGAATCGGGCTGAATGAACACGCAGCCGCCCGGCCAATACGACGGAATTCCCGGCGTGCCGTGCGACGAGCGGGTGCGCACGTACGCGCTGGCGCGGGCGCCTACCAAAACGGCGCAGACGAGCGCCATCACCGCCGCGGCGCGCTTCACCTGGAACCTTTGAGATACCCGCGCAGCTCCTCTTCGAGCTCACCGAGCGGACGCGTGCGCATCCCTCTCACCGGCGTCTTCGAAGGCATGAGCGCGATGCCGCTCAGATCGGGCGCGCGCACCGTTTTCGATCCATCGGCCAAGGTCTCGACCCGCAGCATCCCTTGCGACATCCCGACCACGTAGGAGGCGACGCCGCGCCGCTCGACGAACAGCACCGCCTCTTCTCCGACGCGCAAGATCGCCGCGCCGAACACCCGCATCTCGATCCCGTCGACGATCCCGCCTTCGCGCCGGATCGTGATCGTCTGGCCCGGCTCGGCCGCGCCCTTGTAGGCGCGCTCGATGCGCACCGTCACGTCGGTGTAGATCGCGTCGTGATCGCGGGTCCACGACGCCTGCGAGCTCATCACGGTTCCGAGCACCACCCGATCGGCGCGCCGGGTGAGCGCCTGTAGATCGAGCGGGATCATCGTGGTGGCGCTCGCCACACCGCTTACCAGGCACAGCGAGGCGACCAGCGCCAGGCGACTCATTCGTTGATCGTATCACGATCCTCTGTTACCCAACTGACCGTGATCGCGCGGCTCTATCACCGGCTGTTTCTCGACCACTGGGAAAAGATCAACCGCGCCGCCGCCGAGGATCGCGAAAAACATCCCGGCTTCGATCACCGCCCGCTGGTGGTGATGATCGTGGTCGCGCTGGTTTTGATTTTTCAGCAGTACTACGGCGACCGCCCCGAGTTCGAGCTGCTCTTTTCGCGCTACGCAGGCGCGCACTATTTCAAGCTCGCCGGCTTCGCCTGGTGGGCCGGCTCGAAGGTGTTCGGCTATCTGGTGATCCCGATCGTCGTCATCAAAGCGCTCGGCGGCCGCCTCTCCGATTACGGGCTGCGCCTGCGCGGCTTTTCCCGCCACGTCTGGATCTACCTCGCGCTCTATCTCGCGATCGTGCCGGTGATCGTGATCGCCAGCCACACCCGCGCCTTCGAAGCGACCTATCCGTTTTACAAGCTGGCAGCGCGAAGCTGGACCGATCTGTTCGCCTGGGAGCTGATGTACGCGGCCTCGTTCCTCGCGCTCGAGGTCTTCTTCCGCGGCTTCATGCTGTTCGCGCTCGAGC
>JANWLJ010000074.1 GCA_025450955.1 Polyangium sp. (in: bacteria)
ACACACCATGAACGACGAGAAGCCAATGGCCGCCGCACCGAGCAACGCGGGCCCGAGGTCGAGCTTGCGCCGCCGCAAGAGCCAGAAGGTCCCCGCCGACGAGAGCAGCATGTGCAGCGCGATGGTGAAGCCGAGCCCGCGCACCGCGCCGAAGATCGCGAAGATCGCGGTCAGCGGATAAAACGCCCCATAATAAGGATCGGCGGCGAGCGGCCAGCCGCACCAGGCGCCGCGCTCCCAGGTCGGCAGCGTGCCCTCGTGGTAGGCGCGCAGGATGGCGACGTGGCTCGGGTAGTAGCCGTCGGCGGCGTCGTCCATGTGATAGACCTGGCCCGAAAGCAGCACCTCGTGGTGCAGATAGATCACCGCGAAGACGAGGAGGAGCCCGCAGGCCCAAACCAGCAGCCGCGACCGCGCCGGCGACGGGGATGACACCGACGACATGGGTGCCGCATCCTAGCACTACAAGCGCCTTGCCGCGACCTCGGGCGACGTGGTAACCGTAGCGCTTCGTTGCTGTGGGCTCTGATCGCAAGTCCATTGGAATTGCTCATGTGGAGGATCGTATGTCGGAGAACCTCGTCACCATCACCGACTCCAACTTCGAGGGCGAGGTGCTGAAGTCGTCGCAGCCGGTGCTCATCGACTTCTGGGCCACCTGGTGCGGCCCGTGCCGCGCGATCGCGCCGGTCGTCGAAGCGCTCGCCAAGGACTATGCCGGCAAGCTCAAGGTCGGCAAGGTCGACATCGACTCGAACCCGAAGGTGCCGACGCAGTATGACGTGCGCTCGATCCCGACCCTGCTGGTGTTCAAAGACGGCAAGGTGGTCGGTCAGATCGTCGGCGCGGTGCCGCGGCCGAAGATCGAGGATTTGATCAAAAAAGCGCTGTAGCGCCGTTATTTCTTGGGCAAGAGGCCGTGGCGCTCGAGCGCGGCCGGCATCCGCTGCGGCAACACCTGCATCACGTGCTTCATCGCGTCGCCCATGAGCTCGGGCATCAGGCGCGCGCTCTTCTTCCCCACCGGGCTCTCGTAGAACTTGCGCAGCGAATCGAGCTCGCCGTCGTCGAAGTACTTGCCAAACGCCTGGGCGTCGATGTCGACCACCTCGTCGTAGGGGATGACCTCCTCCATCACCGCTTTGAAGCGCGCGGCGGCGTCGGCCGGCATCCCCGCCGTCGGCATGGTCGCCATCATCTGCTTGGTCTTCTGATCGATCATGCTCTGCCAGCGATCGTGCGGCATCACCAGGAGCACCAGCGCGTGCGCCTTCTGCGGGCTGCCGGCGAACGCGGTGCACGATAAGAGGAGCGAGAGTCCGATCACCAGCCGCTTCATCATTTCCCCCTAGCTGAATCGTTGATTGAGTAACATTACGATCGCGCCGAAACCGTCTTTCCAGGAGATCTTCTTGCCCTCGTTCTTGCTGCGCGGGCTGTAGCCGATCGGCAGCTCGATCAAACGAAAGCCGCGCTTGAGCACCTGCGCGGTCAATTCGGGCTCGATCTCGAAGCGCGACGCCCGCAGGGTCAAGACCGCGAGCACGTCGGCGCGAAACACTTTGTAACAGGTCTCGATATCGGTGAGGTGCGCGCCATACAAAAGGTTGGTGAGCGCCGCCAGCCCGCGGTTGGCGAGATAGAAGATCGGGCTGCCGCGTCTTTTCCCGTCGAGAAAACGCGATCCGAACACCACGTCGGCGCGCCCCTCGGTGATCGGCACGATCAGCCGCTTGAGCTCCTCGGGATCGAGCTCGAGGTCGGCGTCTTGAATGGTGATGATATCGCCGGTCGCCTGGCGAAAGCCGATCCGCAACGAGGCGCCCTTGCCGAGATTGACCGGCGAGTGGTGCAGCCGAATCCCGTCGACGCCGTCGAAGCGCCGGAGCGCCTCGCGCGTGCCGTCGGAAGAGCCGTCGTCGACGATCAGCAGCTCTTTGTCGGTGCCGGGGCCGAAGTCGAGCGCGCGCACTTTGTCGACCAGCGCGGCCACCGTCTGGGCCTCGTTATAGACCGGGATGACGATCGAGACCTTCATCGGCCGGGCGGGTGTAGCCTGCCGATTGCGCCTCGTCAAGCCGGCACGCCGCTTGCGACGTGCGAGCCGCGAAGGAGCCAACCCCTTGAACGAGGCGCGCGCGCACGTTCGGAAGCCGGAGGATCGACCCGCCGCTCTCCGAAAATCGGAGGGTGAGCCGCTCGAGGCCGGTTGGTTCGTGCCCGCCCGGCGGCTGCGTCGGGTCGCGTTCGTGCTCGGCCGCCACGGCTTCGGCGCGCTCGCCGCCCGCTTGACCGCGATGACTCCGTTTGGCCGGCTGGAGGCGCCGGCCGGCGCGCGGCTCGGCGAACTGATCGCGCGCGTGCTCGCCGATCTCGGACCGACCTACATCAAGCTCGGCCAGCTCCTCGCCACCCGCGAAGATCTCTTCCCGCCCGAGGTCACCCGCGCGCTCGGCCGGCTGCACGCGCACGCGCCGCCGGTCAGGCCGCGGCAGATCGCGCGCGCGATCGCCGACGCGCTCTCGGCCGATCCACGCGAGGTGTTCGCCCACTTCGACGCCGAGCCGCTCGCCGCCGCGTCGATCGGACAGGTCCACCGCGCGGTGTTGCGCTCGGGCGAAGAGGTGGTGATCAAGGTGCAGCGCCCGGGGCTGGCGCAGGTGGTGGCCGCCGATCTCCAGCTCCTGCGCTGGCTGGCCGCGCTCCTTTCGCGCTCGATGCCGGAGGTCGCCGCGCTCGATCCGCTCGCGCTCATCGACGCGTTCGCGCGCTCGATCACGAGCGAGCTCGACTTCCGCCACGAAGCCGAAAACGCGCTCGAGCTCGGGCGCCTGCTCGCCTCCGCCGAGGAGGTGCGGGTGCCGCGGATCTATCCCGAGTACACCCGCCCGACGCTGCTGGTGATGGAGCGCGTCCACGGCCGGCGCCTCGACGAGCTCGACGAGCTCGGCCGCCAGCGCGCCCGCGCCCAGCTCCTGCGCGCCTTTTCCCGCCAGATCCTCGACCACGGCGTCTTCCACGCCGACCCGCACCCGGGTAACGTGCTCATCGAGACCGACCCGCTCGGCCGGCAGCGGCTGGTGCTGATCGATCTCGGCGCGCTCGACGCGGTCGACGCCTCTTTGCGCGCGGGCCTCTCGCGCCTGGTGCGCGCGGTCGCGCTCGGCCGTCGCCGCGCGCTGTGCGACGCGGTGCTCGCGCTCTCGCCCGACGGCGCGACGATCGATCTCGATCGGGCGCGCCTCGAGCGCGATCTCGCCGAGCTCATCGCCGGCGCCTCGGGCCGCGGCACCGGAGCCGAGGTGCTCGGTAAGATGGTCGCGGTCGGCCGCAACCATCACCTGCGGCTCTCGCCGTCGCTGGTCGCGCTGGTGCGCGCGCTCGCGCTCCTCGACGGCGTCTTGCGCGGCCTCGATCCCGCCCGCGATCTGGTCGCCGATCTGCGCCGCGAGTGGCTCATCTCCGCCGCGCGCCGCCTGCGCCGCAGCCTGGGAGGCGCCGCCTCCGCGCTCACCTTCTGGCCGCGCCGCGCCGCCCGCCTGCTCTCTCTGCCCTACCGCGCAATTCAGCGAATCTGGCGCAACCGCCGAAGCTGGGCCCGGCTGCGCGATCGGCAGCGCTGATTTCGATCAGCTCGCGACGGGCGCCGGCGCGGTGGTCTTGAACCGGCGGGCGATCAGCGTCATCAGCGCCACCACGAAGATTCCGGCGAAGGTGATCACCGCGTCGCCGACGAGCGGCGCCGCTTTTCCAAAGTGGGCGAAGGTGGGGATGGTGCCCGACCAGCCGTCGAAGATGGTGGCGTAGCTGATCGCGAGGTTCGAGATCGCGACGAACGCGGTGTACTTGGTGGTCACCGCCGCGCCGTGCGAGACGATCTCGAGCACCATTCCGTAGAAGGCGGCGAACGCCATCCCGTTGGCGAAGCCGTAGGCGGCGGTGCCGATCGCGTAGCTCATCGGGGTGAGCGGGCACAGCGCCCAGACGAACGCGGCCAGGCCGGTGATGCCGCCCGAGATGCAGTAGGCCAGCCGGCGGTTGATGCGATCGGCGACGTAGCCGCCGACCACCGAGCCGAGCGCGGAGGTGGCGCTCACGACTACAGTGGTGATCTCGACCATCCGGGTGCTGACGTGATAGGCGCCGGTCATGCCGGTCCACAAGTTGGTGAGCGCGCCGCAGCCGACCGGCGCCGCGCAGATGATGAGCCCGGTGATTCCCTCGCGGCTCTTGAAGGTGGAGAGCAGATCTTTGACCAGCGCCGTGATCTTCGCGAGCGCCTTGCTGAGCGCCGCCTCCGCGCGCGGCTCGACGAGATCGAGCGCCCAGACGCAGGTGAGGAGCACCAGCCCGGCCATCACCGGCCCCGCGACGTGCGGGCCGGTGCGCGACATCAACCAGATGAAAAACGCGCCGAGCAGGCTGGTGCCGCCGACGTTGCCGGCCGCGTAATAGCCGCCCGCGCGCCCCTGCTTCGACGGATGGGTGGTGATCGCCATCAGCGCGTCGAGCGCCGCCGATGAGGTGGCCGCGGCCACCTGCGCACCGGTGAGCAGCACGGTGAAGATCCCGAGGTGATGGATCGGATCGGGCAAGAGCACCGCGGCGAGGAGCAGCGCCGCCACCGCGACGCTGGCGCCGAAGTACCAGCGCTTGCGCCGCGGCCCGAGATCGATGAGCGGCGCCCAGAAGACCTTGAGCGCGTGCGGCATGAAGGCGGTGCCGGAGATGAGCGCGATCTTCTCGAGCGACATCCCCTCGCCCTCGAGCCAGTGCGGCACCGCCAAGGACAAGAAGGCGACCGCGGCGGAGAACGGCTGCACCAGGATGCCGAAGAGAAACGGCGGCGCGTGGCGGAGCTCGATCGCGGAAGGCCCTTCGGCGGTGTCGGGCGTGGGCGGGCTGGTCTCGCTCATGGCAAGTGTTCTACCCCAGTTTCGCGCGCCGCGTGCGCGTGGCGGCGCCAGCGCGCGGTTTGTTCGAAGCCGGCGCGCATCGCGCACAAGGTCCGCGCGGTGACCTCGAGGTCGCGCCGCGGGATCGCGCCGGCGGCGGCGGGCAGCACCCGCGCGTCGATCTCGTCCATGCGCGCAACCAGCGCCGCGCCGCGCGCGGTCGGGCGCACCAGCCGGGAGCGCGAGTGCTTCGGATTTTCGCCCAGCTCGACCAGGCGATCGGCGAGGAGCGCGTCGACGACCTCCTGCACGTGCTGCCGGGTGACCGAGCGGGCGCGGGCGAGCGCCGGCACCGTCTGCGGGCCGTAGCGGGCAAGGCCGCGCAAAATCCCGCGCCGCGCGATCGATCGGCCCTCCTCCTCGTAGATCTGCTCGGCCACCCAGCGTAGCCGGTGGAAAAGCGCGATGGTCTCGTCGACGACCGCGCGCAGCTCGCCCTGCGCGGGGCTCCGCCGGAGCTTTCGGGGCGGGCGGGATTTCATGGCCGAAGTGTCGACATGACAGGGAGCCTGTCAAGTTTCCTCGTCGGGGGGCTTCCCTTCCGCGCCGCTTCGTTCGAAGCTCTCTTCAAGAGTCAGGAGGCCGAACATGGCTGGTATTTCTCGCATCGAGCCCGCGCTCACCGAGGAGCAGCGGATGATCTCCGAGACCGCGCGCAGCTACGCCAGGCGACGCCTCGCCCCGGGCGCGGCCGAGCGCGATCGCACCGGGCGCTTTCCGATCGAGGAGTTCTTCGAGCTGGCCGAGCTCGGGCTGGTGGCGATGAAGGTGCCCGCTTCCGAGGGCGGGACCGGGATCGACAACGTCGGCTACGCGCTGGCGATGGAGGCAATCGCCGAGGCCTGCGCGTCGACCGCGGTGATCCTGGCGTCGAGCAACCTGGCCTCGAAGATCCTCTCCGAGCACGCCTCGCCCGAGCAGAAGGCGCGCTGGCTTGCGCCCTACGCCGAAGGCAAGCTCGGGCCGGCGAGCTTCGCGCTCAGCGAGCCGGCCTGCGGCTCGGACGCCGCCGCGCTCACGACCGCCGCCCGCCTCGACGGCGGCAACTGGGTTTTAAACGGCTCGAAGATGTGGATCACCAGCGGCGCGCACGCGGGATTGCACGTGGTCTTCGCCCGCTCGGACGGGCCGGGGCCGGCGGGGATCAGCTGCTTCGTCGTCGAGCGCGGCACGCCCGGGCTGGTGATCGGCAAAGAGGAATCGAAGATGGGCAAAAGAGCGTCGGGCACCGTCGCGCTCAATTTCGAGGAGTGTCGCCTGCCGGCGTCGAACCTGGTCGGCGCGCGCGGCGCCGGCTACGCGATCGCGCTGTCGGCGCTCGGCGCGGGCCGGGTCGGCATCGCCGCGCTCTCGATTGGCCTCGCCGAGGCCGCGCTCGCCGCCGGCGTCGCCTACGGCCGCGAGCGGCGCGCGTTCGGAAAAGCGCTCACCGAATTTCAAAACACCCAATTCGTGCTCGCCGACTGCCGCACCGAGCTCGACGCCGCCTGGCTGCTCGCGCTCCGGGCCGCGCGCCTGCTCGACTCGGGCGACAAGGCGCCCGCCGAGACCAGCATGGCCAAGCTGTTCGCCTCCGAGGCCTGCGGCCGGATCGTCGACAAGATGGTGCAGCTCCACGGCGGCTACGGCTACTCGCGCGACTACGAGGTGGAGCGGCTCTATCGCGACGCGCGCATCACCCGCATCTACGAAGGCACCAGCGAGGTGCAGAGGCTGGTCATCTCCCGCGCCCTCCTCGACGGCTCCCTGTCCTCCTAGAACCGCCGTTCTAGTAAGCATAACGGCGGATCGAGACGTTCATCAGGAGACCGAGCGCGATCATCACCGTCAAGAGGGAGGAGCCGCCGTAGGAGACGAGCGGGAGGGTGACACCGACGACGGGGAGGATGCCGGCGACCATCCCGATGTTGAAGAAGACGTGCCAGAAGAGGAGCGCGGCGCAGCCGACGCACACCACCTGGGCGAAGCGGTCGCGGGCCTCGGCGGCGATATTGAGCGCCCATAAAATGAGAAACAAATAACAGCCGAGCAGGATTAAACAGCCGAGAAAACCCCATTCTTCGGCCCATACCGCGAATGGGAAATCGGTCCAGTGCTCGGGCAGAAATTGCAGCTGGTTCTGGGTGCCGTGAAGCCAGCCCTTGCCGGTCCAGCGGCCCGAGCCGACCGCGAAGATCGCCTGACGCGCGTGCCAGCCGGCGCCGGAGGGATCGAGCGACGGATCGAGGAAGGTCATCAGGCGCTTTTTCTGATAGCCGTGCAGCTTGAACAGCACCATCGCCACGCCCGCGATCGCCTCGCCGCCGAGCACCAGCAACTTCACGTGCAGCTCGAGCGAGACCACCATCATCACCGTCATCCCGATGAGAAAGATGATGAGCGCGGTGCCGAGGTCGGGCTGCTTCATCACGAGTAGGAGCGGCAGGCCGAGCAGGCCCAGCGCGGCGGCGACGTAGCGCCACGGGCGAAGCTGAAGGTCCATCGGGTCGCCGGAGAACAGCTTGGCGAGCGCGATGATCACCGCCAGCTTGGCCAGCTCCGACGGCTGGATCGAGACCGGGCCGAGGCTGAGCCAGCGGCTCGAGCCTTTGACGACCTTGCCGCCGACCAGCACCGCGACCAACAGCACCACCCCGACGCCATAGAGCGCGTAGGCGAGCCGCTCGAAGGCGCGGTAGTCGACCGCGGCGGTCGCTGTGAAGACCACCAGCCACGCCGACTCCCAGCCGAGCTGTTGGGTATAGCGACCATGCGGCGCGACGCGGGTCGCCGAGTAGAGGTTGACGAGGCCAATGGCGACGATCGCCAGAATCGCGCCGGCTAAAAACCAGTCGAACTGCGCGCGCAGCTTTCTCAGCTCGTTGATCATCGGGGCTGAGCCGCGCCCGGCGAGCCGCGCCGCCCCTCGGTGAGCCGCGCGTGCGGCGCATCTTGCGGCGCGACCTCGGCGAAGTAGTGGCGATAGATCTCCATCGCCGCCGGAGTGGCGCTCTTGGCGCCGAAGCCGCCGTGCTCGACGAGCACCACCACCGCGATCTTCGGATGGCGCGCGGGCGCGAAGCTGGCGAACCAGGCGTGGTCGGCGAGCGCGCTGCCGGCCGCCTCGCGCACCCGGTGATTGCCGACCTGCGCGGTGCCGGTCTTGCCCGCCACCTCGAGGCCGGGGATGCGTGCGGCGTAGCTCGTGCCCTTGGGCGCGTTGACCGCGTCGAACAGCGCCGAGCGGATCTGCGCCAGCTCGTCGGGAGTGGCGGCGAGCACCCGGCGCAGCCGCGGCTCGAGCTCCTGCACCACCTGTCCCGACGGGGTGACGATCTTGTCGACGAGCTGCGGCACGTAGAGCCGCCCACCGTTGGCGATCGCGGCGTAGGCCATCGCGAGCTGCAGCACCGTCACCTTCACCGAGCCCTGCCCGATCGCGGTGTTCAAGACCACGCCCTTTTGAAACGCGCCCTGCCGCTTGTAGAAGTCCATGGTCGGGATGAAGCCCGGCACCTCGCCATTGATCCCGAGGCCGGGCGGCGCGCCGAAGCCGAGATCGCGCGCGGTCTCGGCCATCCGGTCGAGGCCGAGCTTGTCGCCGACGCCGTAGAAGAAGACGTTGCACGACTCGACGAGCGCCAGGTGCAGGTTGACCGGACCGTG
Organism: Polyangium sp. (in: bacteria); assembly: GCA_025450955.1. Lineage (GTDB taxonomy): Bacteria > Myxococcota_A > Polyangia > Palsa-1104 > Palsa-1104 > JANWLJ01. Next base: position 8,601 of record JANWLJ010000074.1, read on the forward strand.
CGGCTCGACGCAGTGGAACCAGCGCCGCCCGAACTGGATCGCGCCGTGACAGATCACCCGCTCGTCGGGATCGACCATCCGGCTCTCGAGCCCGGCGAGCGCCGGCACCACCTTGAAGGTCGACCCGGGAAAATAGTTTTCGCGCACCGTCTTGTCGATGAGCGGCCGCGCCGGATCGGCGATGAGCGCCGCCATCTCCGCGCGCGACAGATGGCCGGTGAGCGCGTTGGGATCGGGCTCGGGCCACGAGGCGAGCGCCAGCACCCGCCCGGTCTCGACGTCGATCACCGCCGCCGCCGCCGAGTGGTGCGGCTTGAGCGCGTTCTCGACGATCCTTTGGGTGTCGAGATCGATGGTGGTCTCGAGATCGTCGCCCGGCTGAGGCTCGATCCGCGCCGGTCCGCCGATCAGCGACTCGAGCTCGCTCGCCTCGAGATCGCTCTTGCGCCGTCCCTTGGCGTCGACCACCACCCGCTCGCTGCCGTCCTTGCCGCGCAAATACGATTCCCACTCGCGCTCGAGCCCGGAGCGGCCGATGAAGTCGCCGGGGTGATAGCCCTGCTCGCGGTGCGCGCTCAGCTCCTCGGCGGTGATCTCGTTCATATAGCCGAGGAGGTGCGCGGCGAGCGTGCCCTCGGGATACTCGCGGTGCGCCGAGGCGGTCACGCTCACTCCCGGTAGCGCCAGCGAGTCCGACTCGAGGATCGCCAGATCGTCGCGGCTCACGTCGGAGAGCACCTCGACCTGACGAAAGCGATCGAGCCCGTGCTTGCCGGCGACCTTGGCCTTGAGCGATTCGACGCCCTCGACCTCGAGGTGGAGATCGCGAACCAGCTCGGCGAGCGAATCTTCGGTGAAGAAGCGCGGCGTGACGTAGACGTCGTAGGAGGGGCGATTGTCGGCGAGCACGCGGCCCTTGCGATCGAGGATCTGTCCGCGCGTCGCTAAAAGCGGCAGCTCCTTGACGAAGTTATCGGCGCTCTTGCGAAAGTAGTGATCGCCCGAGAGCACCTGGAGCTGCCACAGCCGCGCGGCGAGCAGAAAAAAGGCGGCGCCCACCACGACCTGCGCCCAGAAGAACCTTCTGGGCGGCGCCTGCGTTCCGCGGGCGCGCGGGCTGGTCACGCCACGCTCCGAAACGCCGAGGGCGGCGGCGCGAGCTTGCGATCGAGCCGGCCGAGGAGCGCGAACACGAACGGCGCGAGGAGCGCGGTGACGAGCGCCGTCGACGGGATCACCCGCAAGAGCCCGAGCACCTCGCTGGTCGGCCACTCGGGCGGCGCGGCGAGCACCACGAGCAGCGCGCCATTTCCGAGCGCGGCCACCAGCGCGACCAGCGCCTTTTGCCAGCGGCTCGCGACCAGCAGCCGATTGGAGGCGCCGCGGGCGATCACCATCACGATCGCGAGCGTGAGCGCGTGCAGCCAGCGTGGGGACCCCGAGAGCAGATCGATCAGATAGCCGATCGCGAGCGCCACCGCCACGAGCGGCGCCATCGTCGCGCGCCCGGCGAGCCCGAGATAGAGCACGATCAAAAGGCCGAAGGCCGGCACCGGCAAAGGCGAGAGCCCGGGGATGAGCGCCTCGAACGACGCGAGCAGGACGAAGCTCGCCCACGCGAGCCCGATGAACACCATCGCGCGCAAAAGCGTCATCGGCTCATCGCTCCGCCTTCTCGGCGGGCGGCGGCGGAGCGAGCACCACCAACACCTGGCGCAGCTTGCCGAGCTCGACGGCCGGCTCGACCTCCGCATCTTGATAGAGCCCGAAGTTGCGCCGGGTGACCTCGACGATCTTGCCGACCGGCAGATCGCGCGGGAAGCCGCCGATGCCGCTCGTCACCACCTGATCGCCGGCGGCCACTTCGTCTTTGCGCAGGAGATAATCGATCCGCGAGCGATAGCGCGTCGAGCCGGGGATGCCCTTTAACACCCCGCGGCTGCCGGTGCGCGGCACCACCACGTCGATCGCGCTCTTCGGATCCGAGGCGAGCAGCACGTCGGAGTACGGGCCGTAGACCCGCTCGATGCGCCCGACCACGCCGCCCGAGGCGAGCACCGGCATGCCCGGCTTGACCTCGAGCTCGCCGCGATCGAGCCGGATCCGCACCACCCGAAACTGCGACGACACCACCGCGCCGACCACCCGCGCCGCCACCGTCTGCGACGAGAGATCCTTGCGCAGCGCGAGCAGCGCCTCGAGCTCGGTGTTGTGATGGGCGGCCTGCTCGAAGCGCGACAGCTCGGTGCGCAGCTTGGCGTTCTCGTCTCTCAGCCGCGCGTTCTCGTCGGAGACGTTCCACAAGGCGACGTAGCGATGCCAGAGGTCGCCGATCCATCGGCCGCACGAGGTGAGCCCGGTCTCGACCGGCGACGAGATGCGCAAGACCACCCGGTCGAGCGCGTTCAGCTCCGACGGCGACTTGACGCTCGCGCGCAAGAACAAAAGAGGCAGCGCGAGCAGGATCGCGACGATCACCAGCTCACGTGCGCGACGGGGAAGCTGCAACACTCCTCCGTGCTAGTGGATGGTGACTTCCTTGAGGAGCTTGAGCTCGTCGAGCGCCTTGCCGGTCCCGAGCACCACCGCGAGCTGCGGGTTCTCCGAGACCATCACCGGCAGGCCGGTCTCTTCGCGCAGGAGCACGTCGAGGTTCTTGAGCTGCGAGCCGCCGCCCGAGAGCACGATGCCGCGATCGACGATGTCGGCCGAGAGCTCCGGCGGCGTGCGCTCGAGGACCACCCGCACCGCTTCGACGATCGCGTTGACCGGCTCGGCGAGCGCGTCGCGGATCTCGTCGGAGTTGATGGTCAGCGTCTTCGGCACGCCGGCGACCAGGTCGCGCCCCTTGACCTCGACGGTGAGCACCTCTTCGAGCGGGTAGGCCGAGCCGATCTGCTTCTTGATGTCCTCGGCGGTGCGCTCGCCGATGAGCAGGTTGTACTTGCGCTTGATGTGCGAAACGATCGCCTCGTCCATCTTGTCGCCGCCGACGCGGATCGACTTCGACATCACGATGCCGGCGAGCGAGATCACCGCCACCTCGGTGGTGCCGCCGCCGATGTCGACGATCATGTTGCCCGAGGGCTCGGTGATCGGCAGGCCGGCGCCGATCGCGGCGGCCATCGGCTCCTCGATGAGATAGACCTCGCGGGCGCCGGCGGCGAGCGCCGAATCGCGCACCGCGCGCTTCTCGACTTCGGTGATCCCCGACGGCACGCAGATGATGATCCGCGGCCTGACCAGCGTGCGCCGGTTGTGCGCGCGGGTGATGAAGTAGCGAAGCATCGCCTCGGTGACCTCGAAGTCGGCGATCACGCCGTCCTTCATCGGCCGCACCGCGACGATGGTGCCTGGCGTGCGGCCGAGCATCTCCTTGGCCTCTTTACCGACGGCGAGCACCTTCTTGACGCCGGAGGCCGCGCGCTGCACCGCCACCACCGAGGGCTCGTTCGAGACGATGCCCTTGCCCTTGACGAAGGTCAGGATCGAAGCGGTGCCGAGATCGATCGCGAGGTCGTTGGAGAACAACCCGTACACCCAGTCAAACAGCATCGGTTCCCTCTCGATCGCTTGTCCGCAGTGTTAGCACGCTCCTGCCTGCTCATCAAGAATCTCGTTGGTAGAAAGCCAGCTTACGCCCGTCGAGAATCGGACGATCGAGCGGGTGAAGCGGGAAAAAACGGCGCGGGGGCGGCGAGCGGGATCAGCGGGGCCAGAGCGCGTAGCGGCACTGGCCGTCTTCGGCGAGCCAGGCGAGGAGCGTGTCCTGGTCGCCGAGGGCGGTGACGACGGTCCGGGAAAAGGGGGCGGGGACGCGCGCGAGCGGGCTCGCCGGCGCCAAGGTGGCGCGGTCCAAGAGCGCGAACAGATGGTCGGAACCGTCGAGGGTCTCCCACAGCGCGCGCCCGCCTTTCACCCCGCGCAACAACGACCGCGCGGAGGCGGCGAGCGGGAGCTCGACCGGCCCGCCATCGCCGGGGCCCCCGGCCCCGCCCTGCATCAGGCGGCCGCCCACCACCAGCTCGAGCCCGGCCGTAGCGCGGCCCGCGCCGTCGTCC
>JANWLJ010000075.1 GCA_025450955.1 Polyangium sp. (in: bacteria)
ACCCCAGAGCAGCCAGCCGCCGACGTTCATGCATTTCGGATACGCCGCTCGCGGCCGCCGGCAAGCGATCGCGCAGCCGCTTCACATCCGCTTGCCTGAGCGACGAACGGGAGTACGCTAGTGGTGCCTCGAGCGACATGCACGCCCCGCACGCCCCCGCCGCCGTCGGCTCCGAGCTCGATCTCGATCAAATGTTGTCGCGGGTGGCGCGCTGGCTGCCGACCCAGGGTCCGCTCAAAGATTTCGTTCATCACAACCCGCTGCACGCCTTCGAGCACCTGAAGTTTCACGACGCGCTCGGTTGCGCGGCGCGGCTCCATGGCGCGCGCACCGCCATGCCCGGCCGCTTTTATTGGGAGGCGTTTTCCGCCGGACAGATCCGCGAGCCGGCGCTCTCCCGCGCGATCGCGCGCGCGTTTGCCGACGAAAGTGAGCGCGCCCGGGCGCGAGCGCAGCTGCTCGCCGGCCCGATCGAAGCGCCGCTCTTTTCCGGCCGGGCGCGCTCCGGATTGCGCGCGGCGTGGCAGGCGCGGCTCGGCGGCGTGCGCCTCGAGCGGCGCTCGCATTTGCATCTGTTTCGGCTGATCGGCGCCTATCTCGATCAGGGCCTGGCGATCTGGCGCATGCCGGAGGCCGAGGAGCTCGACTTCTTCCAGGCGGTCTCCGCGCTGGCGCAAAAGAGCGCGCTTCCGCTGCGGCCGTTCGATGCGCCGCTCGCGCGCGCGCTCATCGTAAGTCCCGCCCGCGAGGCGCTCGCCTCTGCGCTCGAGCGCACGGTGGGACGCGTGGAGCTCTACGAGAGCTATCTCCTCGAGACGCTGCTCGCGCAGCCGGGCTGGGCCGGAATGGTCGGCGAGTGCGAGCGCAAGCCGGAGCTGCTCCTCGGCCGCCGGCGCATTCATCTGCTCGATTACGCCGCGGTGACGTTGGCGGCCGAGCTCGGCTGTCTCGAGGAGGAGCTCGGCGCGAGCTTCGCGCCGCTCGGCCAGCAGCTCGATCTCGCCCAAGCGCCGTCGCCGGACGATAAATTTACTCCGACGGAGGACCAACGGCTGCTCTCGATCTGGCACGACGCGTTCGAGTGGAGCTACTACGAGCCGCTCCTCGGTGCGCTCTCGGCGCCCCATCCGCAGCCGGCGCCTGCGCCCGCGCCCGCCTCGGCATGGGCCCTGTTTTGTCTCGACGATCGCTCCTCGTCTTTGCGCCGCCATCTCGAAGAGGCCGCGCCGCGCGTCGCCACCTTCGGCACCGCCGGCTTCTTCGGACTCGACTTCGTCTATTGCGGCGCCGGCGACGCGATCGCGAGCAAACACTGCCCCGCCCCGATGGTCGCGCGCCATCTGGTGGTCGAATCGTACGAGGCCGAAGCGCGCCCGGCGCCCGCGAGCGCGCCCTGGTGGCGCCGCCCCGCGCACCTCGAGGCGCAGTCGAACACGCTGGTGCGCGGCTGGCTGCTCTCGTACACGCTCGGGCTCGGCGCGGCGGTGCGGCTGGCGGCGAGCGTCTTCCGCCCGTCGCTGGCGCCGGTGACGGTGCCCCCGCTCAGCACCGTCAGCGGCGGCGCGCGCTTCAAGCTGGTGCGCGAAGGCGACGCGCGCTCTCCCGACGGTTTGTGGCTCGGCTACACCGTCTCCGAGCTCGCCGATCGCGTGCAGGAGCTGTTTCATTCGATCGGCGCGGGCGACCATTTTCCCGAGCTGGTGGTCCTCTACGGCCACGGCGCGAGCAGCGTCAACAACCCCTACGTCGCCGCTTACAACTGCGGCGCCTGCTCGGGCCGCTCGGGCGCGCCGAACGCGCGCGCGTTCGCCAAGGCCGCCAACCGACCGGACGTGCGCGCCGCGCTCGCCGCCCGCGGCCTCGAGATCCCCGAGACCACCTGGTTCGTCGGCGCGCTCTACGACACCACCCGCGACGAGCCGACCTATTACGATCTGCACCGCATGCCCGGCAGCTTTCACCCCGCCTTCGAGGAATTCCGCCGCGCGATGGACGCGGCCGCGGCGCGCAACGCCGCCGAGCGCTGCCGCCGGTTCGAGACCCTGCCGCCCGATCTTTCGCCGGCGCGCGCGCTCGCCCAGGTGCGGCAGCGATCGGTCTCGCTGTTCGAGCCGCGCCCCGAGTACAACCACGCGACCAACGCCGCGTGCGTGGTCGGCCGCCGCGCGCTCTCGGCCGATCTGTTCCTCGACCGGCGCGTCTTTTTGAGCTCGTATGATCCCACGCGCGATCCGAACGGCGCGATCTTGGCCGCGCTGCTCGCCTCGGTGGTGCCGGTGTGCGCCGGGATCAATCTCGACTATTTCTTCTCGCGCCTCGATCCCCTGCGCTACGGCGCCGGCACCAAGCTGCCCCACAACGTGAACGGTCTGCTCGGCGTCTGTAACGGCATCGAAGGCGATCTCCTGACCGGCCTGCCGACCCAAATGACCGAGATCCACGATCCGGTTCGGCTCCTCACCGTCGTCGAGCAGACGCCCGAGGTCGCGCTCGCCGCCGTGCGGCACAACCCGGCGATCTTTTCGCTGATCGAAAACGAGTGGGTGATCTACGCCTGCGTCGATCCCGAATCGCGCCAGGTGTCGCTCTATCGTGACGGGCGGCTGCGCCGGCTCGACGGTCTGGCCGCTCCCACCGCGCGTTTTCCGAGCGCGCTCGACGCCGCTGGGCAGGGGCGCGGCCCGCTTCCGGTGAGCTTTCTCGATCGGGTGGATTCGGCCAAGAGATGATCGAGCTCGCGCTCCTCGCCGCCATCGCCCTGCCGCTCGCCACCGCGCTCGTCTTCACGCTCGGGCCGATTGGCGGCGAGCGCGCCTGTGCCCGCTTCGCGCTCACCACCACCGCGCTGTCGGCCGCGGCCTCGGCGTTCGGGATCGCGCTCTGGCTTCTCGGCGGCGCCGCGCCCATTCACAGCGCGCCCCACGTCCTTTTCCACCACGGCCACTACTCGTTCACCTTCGCGCTCGTCCTCGACGGCGCGGCGGCGGTGTTCCTCGCGCTCATCCAGTTCATCACCGGCCTGGTGATCCGCTTCAGCCGCTTTTATCTCCATCGCGAGCCGGGCTTTCAACGCTTCTTCGCCACCGTGCTCTTCTTTCAAGGCGCGATGGCCCTGCTCGCGCTCGCCGACAATCTCGATCTCATGTTCGCCGCCTGGGAGATGGTCGGCCTCTCCTCATTTTTGCTGATCGCCTTTTATCGCGAGCGGCAGTCGGCGGTGCGCAACGCGCTCAAGACCTACTCGGTCTATCGCATCGCCGATATCGGCATGCTGCTCGCCGCCTGTCTCGAAGCGGGCGGCGACCGCTACGGTCTCGGCCTGTTCGTGCTGCTCGCCGCGATGGGCAAGTCGGCGCAAGCTCCGTTCAGCTTCTGGGTGGCGCGCGCGATGGAGGGGCCGACCCCGTCGAGCGCGCTGTTCTACGGCGCCTTGTCGGTGCACGCGGGCGCCTATCTCTTGTTGCGCACGTTCCATCTCTGGAGCGGCGTGACCGCGGTCCACGTCTGCATCGGGCTGGTCGGCCTGTTGACCGCGATCCTCTGCTCGATCTTCAGCCGCGTGCAGCCGACCATCAAGGGCCAGATCGGCTATGCCTCGGTCACCCAGGTCGGCCTGATCTTCGTCGAGATCGCGCTCGGCCTCACCCACCTCGCGCTCTTGCACATCGTCTCGAACGCGCTTCTGCGCTGCTATCAGCTCCTGGTCTCCCCGTCGGTGGTCGCGCATCGGTTGAGAAGGCAGGCGACCGCCGGCGCCGCGCGCGCCACCCCCTCGCGATCGCTTTACGCCCGCCTCTTGCCCGCGAGCTTTCGCCCGACGATCTACGTCTTCGCGCTCTCCGAGGGTTATTTGAAAGACCTCCTCAAGGTGGCGATCTGGTTTCCGCTGCGGCGCCTCGGCGCGGCGCTCCTGCCCCGGCGCGCCCTCTTGCTCGCCTTCGGCCTGCTCGGCGCGACCGCGGCTCTCTTGCTCGCTCGCGGCAGCTCACCCACGCTAAAGCTCACGCTCGTTTCGGCGCTGATCTTCCTCGCGGTCGCCTTCTCCGCCTGCGGCCTCACGCTGTGGCGCAAGCCGGCGATCGCGTTCGGGTGGATCTCCGGCTCGAGCGTGATCGGCGCGTCGTCGGTGATCGTGCTCGCCGGCGCCAACCGCTTCTCCGGGATCTTCTACGCCCTCGCGATCGCGCTCTCGGCTGCGCTCGGCCTCATCGGGCTCGTGGCCGCGCGCCTCGGCGCCGATCTCACCACCCGCTTTTCCGGGTGGGTAGAGAGCCGGCCGGGCGCCGCCACCCTCGCGTTCGCCGGCGCGCTCGGCCTCGCCGGCTTTCCGCTCCTTCCGACCTTCTGGGGCGAAGACCTGCTCCTGAGCGCCACCCTCGGCGAGAGCCGCGCCTTTTCGCTCGCGCTCGCCGCCCTCTTGGCGTTAAACGGCTATCTGGCGGTGCGAAACTTCGCCTACAGCTTCTTCGGCGCCGCCGCCAGCAGCTGAAACAGCGACGCGAGCCCGACCACCGCGCCGCAGCCGATCACGTTGTACCAAAGGAAGCCGATCGAGGTGAGCGCGAACACCGCGATCACCAGCGCCTCGGCGAGGAGCGCTGCCCAGAACACCGCCGAGCCGCGCACCCGGCGAATGAAGAAGCCGACCAGAAATACCCCGAGCATCGGGCCGTAAAAGAGCGAGCCGAGGATATTCACCGCCTGAATCAAATTATCGAGCAGCGCGGCGAACGCGGCGAACGACACCGCGAGCGCGCCCCATAAGACGGTGAACCAGCGGCCGGCGACGAGATAATGGTGATCGCTCGCCTCCGGTCGAAAAGTTGGCCGATAGAGATCGACCACCGTGGTCGAGCCGAGCGCGCTGAGCGCGCTGGCGGTCGCCGACATCGAGGCGCAGAGGATCACCGCGATGAGAAGCCCAAGCAGCCCGGCCGGAAAGTGCGCGAGCACGAAGCCGATGAAGATGTAGTCGGCGTCTTTGAGCTCGACGCCCGGGCGGGCGCTGGCGAGCAGCTTCTTGGCGCGGCGCCGGACGGTATCGGAGCGCGCGGCGGCGGCGCGCAGGTCGGTCTGGGCGCGGGCGGTGGCGGCGGGATCGCCGCGGTCGAGCGCGGTCACCAGCGCGTCGACCCGCCCGCGCTTGGCGGCGAACACCGCGTCCCACTCGGCGTCGAGCGACCGCACCTCGCCGGCGCGCGCGGTCGCGTGCGCCTTTTGCCACTCCGGCACATTGAAAAAAACCGGCGGCTTATTGAATTGATAAAAGACGAACAGCATCACCCCGACGAACAGAATCAGAAACTGCATCGGGATCTTCACCAGCCCGTTCATGAGGAGGCCGATGCGGCTCTCGGCGAGCGACGCGCCCGAGAGATAGCGCTGCACCTGCGATTGATCGGTCCCGAAATAGGCGAGCGCGACGAACAGCCCGCCGGTCAATCCCGACCAGAGAGTATATCGGGTATCGGCACGGACCGAATAGTCGACAATCTTCATTTTGCCGAGCGTGCCGGCCAGCCGCACCGCGTGGCCGAGCGACAGATCGCGCGGCAGCTGCGACCAGATGAACACCGCCGCCGCCGCCATTCCGCCGAGCATGACGATCATCTGGTAGGTCTGGGTGCGGCTCACCACCCGGGTGCCGCCCGAGACGGTGTAGAGCACCACCACCCCGCCGATGATCAGGTTGGTGAGCTGGAGCGGCCAGCCGAGCACCGTCGACAGCACGATCGACGGCGCGTAGATCGAGATCCCGGCCGCGAGCCCGCGCGAGAGGAGAAACAAAAGCGCGGTGAGCTGCCGGGTCTTCCGGTCGAATCGACCTTCCAGATATTCATAAGCGGTATAAACCTTGAGGCGATAATAGATGGGGACGATCAGCGCCGAGAGGATCACCATCGCGATCGGCAGCCCGAAGTAGAATTGCAAAAACCCCATTCCATCTTCGTAGGCCTGGCCGGGAAGCGAGAGGAAGGTGATCGCGCTCGCCTGGGTGGCCATGATCGAAAGGCCGATGGTGTACCACTTGAGATCCGAGCCGCCGCGCAGGTAGGCCTCGGAGGTATTGACCCCGCGCTCCTTCCAGGTGCCGTAGATGACGATCGCGGCGATGGTGCCGAGCAGCACCGCCCAGTCGACCGGCCTCATTTATAAACCGCGGACCAATACGAAAAGAGCGCGATGAGCGCGATCAGCGTGCCGAGGACGATCGCGTAGACGCCGCCCCAGGTGCGCAGGATCGGCGGGCGGCCGTCGCCGTCAGGGGGCATGCGAGATCAGATTGGCGAACAGGCGATAGGCGCCCGCGACCCCCGCCGGCAGCTGGCGGAAAAAGGCGAGCCCGGTGTAGACGAAGCGTCCCTTGCCGAAATGGGCGATGAGCAGCGCGCCGCGCCGGGCCGGCTCGCCGGGATCGTGGAGCGAGAGCGGCGCCTGATAATGCGAATCCCATTTGTCGGCGAAATAGAGCCCGCGCTCCTGCACCCAGCCCTCGAAATCGCGCGCGGTGATTCGATTCGGCGCGCGCAGGATCGGATCGGGCGCGAGCTCGACCGGCGCGGTCTCGTCGGTGACTCGCTCCTGCGAGATGGAAAAGGGATAGGGGCCGATCTCGCCGGCGATATGGCTTATCCGATTATGGGTATTGTACTGAACCACCAGCGTGCCGCCCGCGTGCACGTAGTCCATCAGGCGCTGATGATAGAGCGGCATCTTCGGGTTCACGTTGAACGCGCGCACCCCGACCACGATCGCCGAGAGCCCGCCGAGCGGCTGATGGGCCAGCGCCTCGTCGCCGAGCGGAGTGACCTGATAACCGACCTGACGGAGCGCGGCGGCCACCTCGTCGCCGGCCCCGGGGATGTAGCCGATGTGCCCGCGCGCGCCCGACAGCTCGAACCGCACCAGCTTGACCGCCGCCGGGGGCGAGACGGTTTGAATCGGGATATGCGGATATTCGACCCGCTCGACCTCGCGCGAAATCGGTTCTTTGGATTCAGCCGTCAGCGCTTCGAGCCGCAGCTCGCCGGTGATCGCGCCCGCGTCGGCGAGGTGCGCCGGCGGATGGACTAAAAATTCGAAGCTCTGCTCCTCGCCCGCGTGCGCGAGCGAAA
>JANWLJ010000076.1 GCA_025450955.1 Polyangium sp. (in: bacteria)
CGCCGAGTCGAAGTAGTCGAGCTTGCAGGTGACGGGCGGGAACGCCTTGTAGCTGCCGTCGGGGTTGCGGACCACCTTCTGCCCGGTCCAGATCGACGCGGTGGCGCCGTCGCACTGATCGCACGAGGTCTTGGTCTCGGTGGTGTCCACCATCACCGACGAGGAGCCGCCGCCCGAGCCGCACAGGACGCCCTTGAGCGGCTTGAGCAGCATGGTCACCGCGCCACCGAAGATGCCGGCGACGAAGCTCGGCAGCCCGATCTTGGTGAGCGCCACCTCGAGCACGCGATCGAAGACGCCGATCGCCTGATCGCACAGCTGGTCCCAGGTCCCGTCCTTGGTCGGGAGCTTGAGATCTTTTCCGACCGGCAGCGGCCAGGCGATGGTGAGGAGCGACCCCTTGCCGAAGTTGCGCTTGTAGCTGTCGTGGGTGCCGACGCGGTAGGCCTCGACGAGCGCGAGCGCCGGGAAGGTCTCGTTGACCCCGCGCTCGAGCTTGGACAGCCCCTTCATCGCGTCCATGATCCGCGGCTCGAGCTTCGACTCGAGCTCCGAATATTTCTGGTAGAGGTTGGTCGCCGTCGGCGCGAAGCCGCACAATATCTCGCCGCCGAAGATGTCGAAGCAGGCCGCCAGGCACACCCCGACGAGGATCATCAGCGCGCCCTTGATGAGGCGCAGCAGCATGATGATCGCGAGCAGGAGCGCCATCACCAGATTGCAGAACGCGATGATGTTGAGCCCCTTGGCCTTGATCACCGCCGCCGAGAACGCCGCCGCGTCGGCCGACGACTGGATGGTCTCCTTCTGCACCATTCGCGCGCCGGTGCCGATGATCGCCCACAGCATCCCGATGAGGAGCAGCGAAGCCGCGACGTAGAGGACGATGATGTTGCCGCCCTCGTCGCGATGCAGCCGCCGGATGAGCGCGCGCGCCGCCTCGTCCTTTTTGAGCAGCCACATCAGCGCGCCAGGCGCGCTGCCTCGGGCGCCGCTGGCGCCCGCTGAACCACTGTCGATCGCTCGCGCGGGGCGCTCGCTCATAGCGGCTTCCCCTGGAGCGTCATCGTGTGCTCGGCGGTGATAGCCATGAAGTAGCCGGGGATGCCGAGGATGGTGAGCCCCTTCATCGGTCCGGTCGCGAGATCGGCCACCGTCGAGTTGGGCAGGTTATAGAACGCATGGCCGGCGAACCGGTTGGCGAGCGGGATCTGGCAATAAAAGAGATAGGTGACCCGCGCGGTGATCGGCTCGTTCCACTCGAAGTTGCTCTTGACGTTGCCCTTCTCGTCGACGAGCGTGACCACCGTGCCCATCTTGGCGTAGACCAGCTTGCGCAAAGAGCGCAGGATCGCGCCGCCCGCGCCGTCGGTGCCGGCGCCGAAGCCGACGTCGAGCGCGCGATCGACCGAGCCGCCCTTGACTCCGCCGCCCGGCGCCGAGCCGCCGCCGCCGGCGAGCGCGCCGTCGACCGCGCCGTTCACCTGGTCCTTGAACTTGTCGAGCGGACCGGACAGCGTGTTGTTGATCTGATCCTTGGCCCAGTTGCCGAGCTCGCCGGTGGGCGACTCGGCCGAGCCGGTGTAGCCGTCGATGTAGCCGTCGGCGGCCGCCTTGAGCTTGGCCGCCTGCGACGGATCGCTCACGTTCGCCGCGATCCAGCTGTCGAGCTTTCCTTTGGCCGCGGCCTTGGCGTCGGGCGAATCGAGCCCGCCCTGGATCACTTCCTTGATCTGATTGGAGAGGCTGGCGACGATCGCTCCCGGCACCGCGCCGAGATCGCCGAGCACGCTCTTCAGATAATCGAGCGGGTTGAGCCCGTACTTGAGGCGGTTCTGGATGTAGTCGCCCCAGTTCTGCATCGTGTCCTGCACGACCACGTCGATCGACGGGGAGGCGGGGATGAGCGCGTAGGAGGCGGCGTTGCGGATGAGCGCCGCCTTGCTCGAGATCGCGTAGTCGGTGCGGGTGTCGGCGCCGTAGCCGACCTTGTTCTGCTGCTCGTCGTTGACGGCCGACTTGACCGCGCCGCCGAAGGAGTCGACCTCCTTCGGCGCCATCGGCACCACCACGATCGCGGCGCGCGCGGCGGTGAAGGCCGAGTAGCTCACCAGCACCCGCGCCATCGAGGCGAGCGAGAGCTGCATGAGCGCGAACAGCATCAGCAGAAAGGGGATGATGACGATCACGAACTCGGCGAACGCCGCGCCCGACTGCCCGAGCTCCTTCGGCCTCTTCACCGACAGGGTCGCGCCGCGAATCACCCCGGCCACCAGCCCGAAGGCGAGCGTGGCGCAAGCGAACAGGAACAGCGACGCGATGACGAGCGCGCCGAAGTGCTGGCGCACGAAGTCCCAGCGCCCGATCGCGTAGCCGACCCCGAGCGCGAACGACAGCGCGCCCGAAAGCCCGAGCCCGACCTTGAGCGCGCGCGTCTTCATCCGAGCACCAGGTGGGTGATCGCCCCGCTCTTCAGATCCCAGAGCGTGGCGAGGGTGGCGACGCAGATGGCGACTCCGAAGCGCACCGTCAGGCGCGTCTCGCCGGGCCGTTCGAGCGACATCCGCCCGAGGCCCGGCACCAGGTAGCCGGCCAGCACGCGCAGGGTGCGGCCGAGCGTCGACAGCAGCCGACCGTGCCAGGCCAGCTTGCCGAGCGCGAAGAAGCCGCCGAAAAGGAAGGCGAGGATCATCGTCTCGGTCGCCGGCACCGCGCCGGCCAGCGCGCCGATCGCGCCGAGCAGCTTGACGTCGCCGCCGCCGAGCCCGCCGAGCGCGACCAAGAGGAACGCGGGAAAGAAGCCAACCGCGAATCCGCCGAGCGCGATCCACAGCCCCGCCACCCCGTGCGTGAAGACTTGCACGAGGAGCCCCGCCGCCATCGCCGGATAGGTGACGGAGTTGTAGATCCGTCCCTTCCACAGGTCGGTGACCATGCAGGCCACCGCCAGCGCGAGCAGCAGCACCGCGGGCACCGGGCCCACGGCGGCCGAAAAGAACGCGCCCATGTCGACGCCCCGCCTTACTGCGGGTTCACGTCGGTCTGCATGGTGGTGTTCGCGGTCGTCATCTTGGCTTTGATCTGGCCGCCGAAGATCTTGAACACGGCGATGCCGGTCAGGGCCACCAGGACCAGGATGATGATGTACTCGACCGAGCTGACACCACGATCTTTGCGGGCGCGACGAAGAAGCGAACGGGCCATGAGCAGTGCCTCCTTATTGACGGACTCGGCGTTGCGCTACGGGAACGGCAGACCGGACAGAAACTCGACGTTGTCGTAGTACCGGAGCAGCAGCGCGCCGAGTGGCCCCATTGCCACCGCCGCGCCGATAATCACCAGAACCAGGATCTCGAGATACTCCACCATCGCGACCCCGCTTTCATCGCGGTCTAGACGGCGAAACAGCTCGGACAGCGATCCCATCCTGGGGCTCATTGTACAAGCGCGGTGCCACGAGGGGGTAGCCTATTTTCGCGAGGTTAGGTGGGACAACTGCGGACAATGGTCCGCAGATCCCCACCTGGGTCGGGTCTGTTGTCCCCATCACATTCGTTTCGTCAGAGCCGGGTCGGGCCGTGGTGGGTGGGGCGGTGGTGGCGGGCGGGCGCGTGATAGACCGTGAACCGTTCGCGCACCACGTAGGCTTCGGAGCGCTGGGAGAGCAGAAAGCTCACGGTCGGATTTTGCGGGCGCAGCTCGGGGTGGCGCGAGGTGTCGAGGCGAACCTGGAGCTCGTCGCCCGGCGTGCCGTGATAGAGGAAGATCGCCACGCCCTTGGAGTTGGTGACGCCCTGGTCGGTGCCGAAGGTCTGAACCGGCAGGCCGGGGACGCCGACCCGCACCAGCACCGCGTAGGAGCGGATGAGCGGCGAGAGCTTGACGATGTGCTCGATCGGCAGCGGCCTTCCCGAGCCGCCTTCGATGTCGGTGAGCCGGCGCAACACCAGCGAGGTCGGCTGATTGGGCGCGAGCTTGTAGCCCTTCGGGACGGTCACGCCGACGGCGATCTTCTCGCCCTCCTTGCCGACCACCCGGAGTCGCAGGCGGCCGTCTGCGCCGGTGTGGCCCGCGGGGGTGCGGCCGAGGGTGACCGGCAGCGACGGGAACGGCTTGCCGTCGTCGGTGATCGAGGTGATCACCACCGGAAACCGGCCCTGCTCCTCGGAGCAGGCCGAGGCGGTGAGAAGCAGGCCCACCACGAGCAGGCGCGCGTATCTCACGGCGCCACCGGGGCGCTCTGGGCGACGCGCGATTCGATGAGCTCGACCATGAACTTGGCGCTCTCGTCTTTGGGATCGGAGGCGACCAGGCGGCGGAACAGGGCGAGCGCGTCGGGCAGATGCCCCTGGTCGTAGGCGGCCACCGCGCCTGCGAGCTCGGCGTCGCGATCGTCGGGCGAAGGGCCGAACACCGGGTTGGTCGGCGGCGCCGTCGCCAGCGCGGGCGCGGCGCCGAGATCGAGCGGGGTCACCTTCATCGCCGGCTGGGTGGCGCGCTGCGGGGCGGCGGCCAGCGCATCGTCGTCGACCGGCGGCTTGGTAAACGCGGCCCAGACGATGAGCAGGATCGCCATCCACGCGGCCGCGCCGGCGAGCACGAACAGGCGGCGCTTCTCGCGCCAGGCGCGCTTGAGCTGCTCGATGAATTCTCCGTCGAACGCCTTCTCCGGCGCGCGCACCAGCGCGGCGCGCGGATCCCAAGCGCGGGTCGGCTCGTCGGGGCGGGCGGCGTCGCGCTCGGGACGAAACACCGCCGCCTGCCCGGGCCGCGCGGCGCGCTCCTGGGGACGCCCGGCCGGCGGGCGCTCGGGTGCGGCGCGCACCACCGTCTCCGCGGCGTGCAGCGCGGGCAGCCCAGGGCTCGACGTGAGCTCGTCGGGGCGCGGCTCGGGCGCCTGAACGATTCGGGTGGCCTGGTTGTCGGGCGCGGCGATCGGCGGATGGAGCAGCTCGAAGGTGATGATGACGGTGCCGAGCTGGACGGTGTCGCCGGGCTGAACCGGCATCGGGCTGCGCGCCGGGCGGCCGTTGACGCGGGTGCCGTTGGCGCTGCCGAGATCCTCGATGCTGAGCTCGCGGCCGTTCCAGCGCACCTGGGCGTGCTTGCGCGAGAGGCTGGTGTCGTCGAGCTGCCAGTCGCACGCGGTGCCGCGGCCGATCACGATTTGATCGGGCATCGCATAGAGCGGCAGGGTTCGTTTGTCGCCCGAGCCGGGAGTGGCCATCGCCGCGCGCAGCTCGGCCACCGCGCCGAGATCCGAGACCGCGCCGGTGGCCTGATCGTCGGGCGAGGACGATGAGCGCGGCAGCGCGGTCTGGCGCGTGGCGTCGCCGCTGTCGGGCGGATCGCCCGAGTTTCGAGGCGGTCCGTTCATCCCATCTCCGCCGGGAGCGCGAGGCCGCGCCCGTGGATCTCCTCGAGGAAGCTGGGGCGCGCGCCGGTCGGCTCGAGCGCGCCGAGCACCCGGCCGGTCTTGGCCTCGACGCCGCTCTGGTGGAACTCGAACAGCATGGTGAGCGCGTAGCCGCCCGCGTCGGTGAGCCCGGTGCACTCGGCGACGTGGGTGATCTTGCGCGAGCCGTCGTTCATGCGCGAGGTCTGGACGATCAGGTTCACCGCCGAGGCAATCTGCGCCCGCAGCGCGGTGAGCGGCAGCTCGACGTCGCTCATCAGGCACAGCGTCTCGAGTCGATGCAGGGTGTCGTGCGGATAGGTGGCGTGCACCGTCGAGAGCGAGCCGCCGTGGCCGGAGGTCATCGCCTGGATGAGGTCGAGCGCCTCGCCGCCGCGGCACTCACCGACGACGATTCGATCGGGCCGCATTCGCAAGGTCGCGCGCAGAAGCTCGCGGATCGGCACCGCGCCGCGGCCCTTGGGATCGGGCGGGCGCGCCTCGAGGTAGACCGCGTGCGGCTGCTGCAGCTTGACCTCGGAGGAGTCCTCGATGACCACGATCCGCTCGGTCTCGGAGATGAATGACGAGAGCGCGTTCAAGAGCGAGGTCTTCCCCGAGCCGGTGCCGCCGGCGACCATCACGTTCTTCTTCACCTGCACGCACAGATCGAGGAACTGGCGGCAGGGCTCGGTGAGCGCGCCGAACCTGATCAGCTGATCGACGGTGAGGCGCTCTTTCGGGAAGCGCCGGATCGAGACGCAGATGCCGCGGCGCGCCGCCGGCGGGAGGATCGCGCACACCCGGCTGCCGTCGGGGAGACGGGCGTCGAGCACCGGGCGCTCGGCGTCGACCGAGCGGCCGACGTACTGGGCGATGTTGCGCACCGCCGAGGAGAGCGCGTGCTCCGACGGGAAATGCGCGTCGGTGAGCTGCAGCCGGCCGGAGCGTTCGACGTAGATCTCCTCGTGGCCGTTGATCATCACCTCGGAGACGCCGTCGTCGGCGAGGTAGGCGGCGATCGGCTGGAGAAAGCCGAGCAGCGTCTGCTGGAAGACCTCATCGGGGATCACGGGCTGGCCTCCGGAAGGAGAGGAATCGGCGTTGGTGCGGCCTGCGGAGCGGCCGGCGCGCCAGGGGACGGAGGCGCAGGCGCGGGCGGCGGAGGCGGCGGAGGCGGATTCGCGGCGGCCTCGTCGGAGAGCTCGAAGCGCACGCCGGCGGCCGCCTCTCCGTCGGGCGCGAGCTCGAGATATTTTTCGAACATCGTCTTGGCGCGCGGCGGATCGCCGAGCTCGTCGCGGTAGAGCTTGCCGAGCGCGAGATAGGCCTGCGCCTCGCTCGGCTTGGTGCGGACCAGCGCGAGCAGCTCCCGCTCGGCCTCGCGCGGATGCGAGAGCGCGGTCAGCAGCGCGGCCATCACGTAGCGGGTGGCGCGATCGCCCGGCACCGCGGAGAGGCGACGGCGGCAGCGCGTGAGCGCCTCGTCGTAGCGGTGCGCTGCCACCAGCACCCGGACGAGGCGCGGCACCATTTGATCCTCGGGAACGCCGAGCGCCTCGGCGCGCTGGTAATACTGCTCGGCGCGCAAGAGATCGCCGGCCGCCTCGGAGGCTTCGCCGAGGTGCAGGTTGACCTGCGGATCGTCGGGGTGCTCGGCCAGCTTGCGCTCGAGCGGCGAGACGTCGGGGTTCGGCGGCACTCCGTCGGTGACGCTCTGGTTCGGCGCGGCGCAGCTACAGGCGAGCACGATCGCGAGCGCGGCCCACCTCATTTGGTCTCTCCCGGCCCGGGCACGGCGGGCTTGGGCAGCGTGCGCCGATAGGCGTCGAGCTTGATGCGATAGGGATGGTGGTCGTCGGGCAGGATGCGGGCGAGCAGCGCCGCCTCGGCCGCCTGGCGCCTCAGATCGCCCGACGCGATCGCGCGCGACAGGCGAAAGCGCGCGTCCTGAAACTCCGACTCGGCGCGCGCTCGCGCCTGATCCGCCTGCGCGCTCACATCGGCCATGTCGGCGAGCGGCCGGCCCGACTGGTCGCGAAAGCGCGCCGCGCGCGCGAGCTCGATCGCCGCGCGATAGAGATTTCACGGAGCGGCGCCGGCCTGCGCGACCAGGCTCTTGCCGCGCGCGTAGGCGTCGTGCGCGCGATTGTCGCACTCGACCGGATTTCCGCAGCGCACCTCGTTCATCGGGAGAAACATCTGGGTCTGGGCGCGCGCCAGATCGCCCGCGTCGGCCTGGTCGGGGCCGGCGAACAGGAGCCAGCCGACCCACAGCGCCATCAAGGTCACCGCGCCGAGCAGCACCGCGCGCAAAGGCGAGATCTGGTTTTTATCGGCGACCGCGCGGGAGGCCTTCGGCAGCTTGCGCTCGAGCACCACCCGCACGTCGGCGATCGCCACCACGTCGCCGGGCGTGAGCGTGCCCTCGACCGCCGGCCGCTCGTTGACGTGGGTGACGTTGACGCTCTCGTAGGGCGTGATGCGGTAGCGCGGCTCGCCCGCCGATCCGCGGCCGCGCTCGAGGAGAAATTGCGAGCGGGAGATCGCGGCGTGCTCGATGCGCAGGTCGGCCTCGAGGCCGCGCCCGACCAGGATCCGATCTTGATCGAAGACGTAGCGCGCCGGCTTGCCTCCCACCAGCGACACCAACAGCGCGAACGGCCGCTCGTCTTCCATCTAACCAGTATCCTGCATGGCTAGAAGAGTTGGCCTCGGAAGCCCTTCACGATCAAGCTGCCGAACATCACCAGCACCGTCGCCGCGAAGATGAACATGAGCGGCATCAGGATCACCACGCCGGCGCGGCCGGCCACTTTTTCGGCGGTCTGAAAGCGCTTGGTGCGCGCGACCTCGGCCTGGATTCGCAGCACCTCGACGAGCGGCGTGCCGCGCTTCTCCGCCTGGGTCGCGTTGGTGACGAACGCTTTGACCAGCTCGGTCGGCGCGCGGTAGGCGAGATCTTCGAGCGCCTCTTTGCGGGTCTTGCCGAGGGACAGCTCGTGCAAAAAGCGGCTCAGCTCCTCGCACAAGGGATCGCGCTTGTCGCTCCACTTCTCGACGACGTGGCGCACCGCTCCGATGAAGTCGAGGCCCGCGCCCATCGACAGCACGATCAGATCGAGCGCCTGCGGCAGGCCGCGGTTGATCGATTGCAGCCGCGCCTGGGCCTTGTCGCTGAGCCACAAGTTGGGCAGCACCATCCCGAGGAACAGCCCGACCACCACCAGGCCGTAGCCCATGTTGGTCGAGTAGCAGAAGAAGAACGCGCCGAACCCGCTCACCACCGTGGCGGCGATGGTGAGGCCGAGGAACTCGTCGGGCGAAAGACCCCACGGCTCGCCGGCGTTGCGCAAGAGCAGCGACTTCTGCTCCTTCCACTGTTTGGCGTTGATGAGGCTCGCGTAGTGGGTGCAGAGCTTGATCGCGGGCCAAAACATTTTGAGGAGCGCCGAGGCCTCGAGCGCCTCGCGGCGACGGGTGGCGCGATAGCCGCGCAGCACCGACTCGCGCAGCTCCGACGGCACGAACAGGAGCACCATCGAGGCCGCGAACAGCCCCACCGCCACCAGGGCGACGATCAGCCAGATGCTGGAGAGGTCGAGATTTCCCATGCTACACGTCGATCGTCGTCAGCTTGCGGACCATCAGCACTCCGAACAGCTCGAGGAGACAAGCCAGGGTGAGCAGCGCCCACCCGATCGGATCGCGAAACAGCGGCTCCATCCATTCTGGATCGATGAGCTGCAGCGCGCCGCCGAAGACGAACGGCAGCATGCCCATCACCACCACCTGCGCCTTGCCCTCGGAGGTCTTGGCCTCCATCACGCCTTCGACGCGCATCGTCTCGCGGAGCACGCCGGCGGTGGTCTCGAGCACCTTGGGCAATTCGCCGCCGGTCTGGCGCCCGACGGTGAGCGCGGTGACGATCGCGTCGACGTTGCGGCTCTGGCAGCGCACCGCCAGATCGCGCAGCGCCTCGTCCATCGGCGTGCCGAGCCGCACCTGCTTGACCAGGATGTCGGCCTCCTGGCTGATCGGCGGATCGAAGTGTTGGGCGATGGTGGCGAACGCGTCCTCGAGGTTCTGGGTGACGAGGATGGTGTTGGCCATCGACTGCAAGGTCGAGTCGAGCTGCGCCTCGAGCGCGCGCTTGCGTTTGGTGCGCTCGTGCTCGATCCACATCACCGGCAGATAGGCGCAGAAGACCGCGAGCAAGAGTCCGTAGAGCCAGGAGCCGAGGAGCACGCCGCCCGAGAACAGCCCGATCATCAGCACGCCGACGTGGCGCAGGACGAAGTCGCGCGCGCGCATCGGCGAGTAGAGCGCGCGCAGGTGGGCGTTGGCCCACGCCTCGTAGCGGCGCCACTGCGCGCGCAGGCCTTGATGGGTCGGCTGCCAGAGCGAGACCACGGTGACGAAGGCGGCGAGCGCGGCGGCGACCAGCGCCAGCGCGAGATAGCCGTTCGAGAAGTCGAGCCCGCCCGGCCTCATAGGAAATTCCCGTCGGTGACCAGGCCCATGGTGATGAACTCGTGGATGAACGACGGCATGTAGCCGGTGGCGCGGAACTCGCCCGTCACCTTGCCGCGCTCGCCCGGCGTGCGGTGGAACTCGAAGATGTTCTCGAGCCGCACCGTGCCGTCCTCCTCGATCCCGATCACCTCGGCCACCTGGGTCACCTTGCGCGAGCCGTCGACGAAGCGCGCCTGCTGCACCACAATATGGATCGAATTGGCGATCTGCTCGCGGATCGCGCGCGCCGGCAGATCGAGGCCGCCCATCAGCACCAGCGTCTCCAGGCGCGCGATCGCCTCCTCGGGCGAGTTGGCGTGGGTGGTGGTGAGCGAGCCGTCGTGGCCGGTGTTCATCGCCTGCAGCATATCGAGCGCTTCGCCGCCGCGACACTCACCGACCACGATCCGATCGGGCCGCATGCGGAGCGCGTTCTTGACCAGATCGCGGATCGAATACTCGCCCTTGCCCTCCATGTTGGGCGGGCGGGTCTCGAGCGCGACCACGTGCGGCTGAGCCAGGCGCAGCTCGGCGGCGTCCTCGATGGTGACGATCCGCTCGTCGTCGGGGATCGCCGAGGAGAGCACGTTGAGCAGCGTGGTCTTGCCCGAGCCGGTGCCGCCCGAGACCAGGATGTTGCGGCGGGCGATCACCGCGCGGGTGAGGAAGGTCGACATCCGCTGATCGATCGAGCCGAAGCCGATCAGATCGGCGAGCTGAAGCTTCTTCTGCGAGAACTTGCGGATGGTGAGGCAGGGGCCGCGCAGCGCGAGCGGCGGGATGATGGCGTTGACGCGGGAGCCGTCTTTGAGGCGCGCGTCGACCATCGGGGTCGACTCGTCGATGCGGCGGCCGAGCGGCGTGACGATGCGCTCGATCGCGCTCCTGAGCGCATCCTCCGACGAGAAGCGCGCGCCGGTCAGCTCGAGCCGGCCGCGGCGCTCGACGTAGATCGTCGCGCGATCGACCACCATCACCTCGCTCACCGAGACGTCCGCGAGCAGATCTTCGAGCGGGCCGAGGCCGAGCACCTCGTCGGCGAGCTCCTTGCGCAGCCGGCCGCGATCGAGCCCCTTGGGCAGCTCGCGCGCGTGCTCGTCGAGGAGCTCGTCCATGAGCTGGAGCACCCGCGGCGCCAGCGCCTTGTCCTGAAGCTCCTCGGGTCGCAGCGACGGCAAGTCGAGCGCTTCGAGCAAAAGGCCGCGCAGCCAGCGCTTCAAACGATCGCGCTCGGCGTCATTCAAGTCGGCGGTGATCGCGGGCTGCGCGACGGCGACCGGCGGAGCAGGAATCGCCGGCGCCGACGGGCGTCGCGGCTTGGGCGGCGGCGGCGGCACGCGCGGCGCCGGCATCACCTCGGCGTGCTCGGCCACCACGCTCGGCGCATCGACCGCCATGGGCGCCGACGGCGCGCGCGGCCGGGCGACGATGCCGCCCGCCACCACTTTGCCGGCGCCCTCGCCCGCCGGGCGAATCCGCAGCGTGAACGGCCCCACCTGAATCGGCGCGCCGAACGGCAGCTTGGCCGCGCCCATCACCCGCTTGCCGGCGACGAAGGTGCCGTTGGTCGACAGGTCGTGCACCACCAGCCCCTCCGAGGTGAGGTCGACCGAGGCGTGACGCCGCGAGACGTCGTCGTGCCGCAGCGTGACCCCGTTTCCTTCGGCGCGGCCGATCACGATGGTCGGCCCCAAGACCCCGGCCTGCACCCGCGTCCCCTCGGGGGACGCGATCTCCACGTCCACCGCTTCCATCATTGGCTAGTAGACGACATGGCCACCGAAGTCCTCGTACCGCTTGAGCGCGTCGTCGATCCGCTGCTCGTTCTCCGGCGAGGCGTGCTCGATTACCGTCGGGGTGATGAACAAAATGTTCTCGGTGTCCTCGTTGTCGGCCTCCTCGGAGCGGAACAGATAGCCGAGGATCGGGATGCGCATCAGGCCGGGGATGCCGGTCGCGTTGAGCCGCTCGGTGTTCTCTTTGAACCCGCTCAGCATGATCGATTGCCCGAGCTTGACGTGCACGTTGGTCTTGGTCTGGGTGAGGATGCGGCCCGGCACATCCTGCCCGGCGATAGGCGTGAGCTGCGACTGCTCGGCGTCGATGGTGACCACGATCAGCCCCGAGGCGGGATCGAGCCGCGGCTGCACGGTGAGCTCGACGCCGAACGGGATCTTTTGCAGCGTCGACTGGCCGAGCGAGGTGGCGATGCGAACGTTCACCTCGCCGCCGGTGTGATAGGTGGCGGTGCCGCCGTTGGTGGTGATCACCGAGACCACGTTGTTGATCTTGGCCCAGCCGCGCGCGCCGAGGATGTCGAGCGACGGCAAGAGATTCTCGGCGACCACGATCTGCCCCTGGGTCGCGGCGCGGGCGATGAAGTCGTAGGTGTAGAGGAAGTTCACCGACGGCGTTCCCTGCGCGTTCAGGTGCGAGCCGAAGTTGGCCGGCCAGTTGAGGCCGAACTTGTGCGAGGCGTTTTTCTGGAACTGCACGAAGTGCAGATCGAGCTTGATGTTGGTGCGCTGCCGCGCCGGATCAACGATCACCAGCGACGCCACCTGCCCGCCGTAGAGCGCGACCAGGCGATCGATGCGCGCCAGATCCTCCTGCGCCGGCACCGCGCCGTCGAGGAACACCCGCCCGCCGACCTCGCGGATGTCGACTCCATTCAAGCCGGCGAGCAGCGTCTTCAGCTCGTTGCGAATCGCGGCCGGCGAGCGCGCGTAGACGTTGATGTTGATCGTGTCCTGCTTGCCGCTCGAGTAGATGAGAAGGAGCGTGGTCGAGCCGGGGCGCACCGCGGTGATCACCATCCGCCGGCCGTCCTCGGGCACCTTGACCTGCACGATGCCGGGCGCGCCTTCGGAGTAGCTCTGCACGCCGACCGCCGGGATCACCTTCTGCCCGCCGACGACCAGGTTGAGCTCGTTCGAGTCGTCGTCGCGATCGCGGGCGTGCGCGGCCCCCGCGGCGAGGCCGAGGGCGAAGAGCGCCAGAAGGAGCGTGCGGGCGAGCCTCATTGCGGCTTCAGCACCTCGATCTTGGCGGCGTGACGCCTCTGAAAGGCGGCGCGCTTCTGCACCTCGAAGATGTCGGAAAAATTCTTCTCCGGCACGTCGTCGACGGTCTCGATGTCGTCCTGCGCGCGGAGGGCGACATTGATCGGCCCGCGCTGCATCGAGAACACCAGCAGCTCCGCCTCTTCCAGATCGACCGAGACGGTGATGTTGCTGAAGGTGTGCTGCGAGCCGGGAGGTCCGGCCGGCTCTTCGTTCTCGACCGCGCCGCGCTGATCGCCGGTGGCGATCACCAGCACGTTCTGGAGCAGCGTCACCGTCGACCAGTCGGCGCCCTGGTTCTTCGCGAAGGTGCCGATCACGTCGACGTGATCGCCCGGCCGCAGCATCCCGGCGAGCGAGCCCGAGACGTCGACCGGGATGGTGATCGCGCGCTGCCCCTTTTGCACCGCCGCCGACAGCCGCCGCGAGGCCGCGGTGCGCTGCAGCTCGAAGTCGCTCCACAAAAGCGGCTGGCCCTGCGAGATCTTGTTGGCGACCGGACGGCCGATGATCTGGTTCTCCTCGCCTTTGCGGATCGCGGCGGGATGAACGTAGGCCTCGGGCACGTCTCTCAGCGCCAGCGAGGCCTTGGTGACGCGGCCACCGGCGGCGATGTCCTCGCCGGCCACCAGCACCGTCACCTTCTGCCCGCCGGCGGTCTCCTCCTGGAGGCTGCGCGAGTAGAGCCACAACGACAACACCGCGATCAGCGCCAGCCCGACGGCCACCACCAGCTTCTTCTTCATCGAGTCTCCATGGCCCGTCGGGGATGGTATCCGTCCGGCGCGACAAACGCAACCGGCCGAAACAAAGCTGATATCCTCCCGAGCGAGAGATGAGTGCTGGATTTCGGTTGGCGATCGCGATCGCCGTGATGTCCCTCGCAGGTGAAGCGGCGGGCTATGTGCGCTCGACCAGCACCACCGACGGCGTGCCGCTCAGGTGGCTGGAAAGCTGCATCGCGGTGCAGCCCGACGGGCGCGGCTCGCAGGATCTGCCGATCGATGTGGTCAACGACACGCTCGCTCGCGCTGCCGCCAACTGGAGCTCGCGCACCGACTCGTGCAGCTACCTGCGGCTCACCACCCTGCCCGCGGCCGGGCCGATCGACGTCGCCCCCGACGGACGGCCGGTGATGGTGTTTCGCGATCAGCTCTGGGAGCGCAGCGGGATCGCGCACGATCCGGGAGCGATCGGGCTCACCACCGTCTTTCATATCTCGAGCCCGGGGCAGCCGGGCGACGGCACCATCCTCGACGCGGACATCGAGCTCAACGGGGTCAACTACACCTTCGTCACCGAGCCGTCGACCACGCCGGCGCGGCCGGGCACCGAGGTCGCCGATCTCGAGAACACGCTCACCCACGAGCTCGGCCACGTGCAGGGGCTGGCGCACACCTGTTGGGATCATGCGACCGAGACCCCGCCGCTCGACGATCAGGGAAACCCGATCCCCGACTGCGATGGCACGGTGCCGGAGGCGATCCAGATGACCACCATGTTTCCGACGGCGGCGCCGGGCGAGATCTCCAAGCGGATGCTCTCGGACGATGACGTGCGCGGGATCTGCGAGGTCTATCCGTCGTCGGAGGCGCCGCCGGCCTGCTATCAGGAGGTCGACGGCGGATGTCAGGCTCAGCCGGGCGCGCCCGCGGCGCCGCTGTGGCTGCTGGCGCTGGCGCCGCTCGCGCTCGTTTGCCGTCGGAAGCGAGCGTGAGCGCGCTCGGGGTGGCGCTCCTCGCCGCGATCGCGGCCGGGTCGGGGGCCGCGCCCGCGTCCTCGCCCGCGTCCTCGCCCGCCTCCTCACCGGTCGAGCGGCTCGCGCAGATCCGGCGCGCCTTTCCCACCCGCGCCAAAGCGGTGTCGGTGGCCGCGCTCGAGCGGCTGGCGCACGAGGCGCCCCACGATCCGGCCGGTGGCCGGGCGATGCTGTGGCTCGGCGATTTGAGCCTGCAGGAGGGAGAGCTCGCGCGCGCGGGCGATTTTTATCGCGGCGCCGAGCCCTTCTCCGGCGAGCTGCACCGGCTGGCGCTGCGCGGCGAAGGCGACGTCGCGATGCGCGCGCATCATTATATCGACGCGCGGAACCGTTACCGGGCCGCGCTCGCCGGCGCGCCGCCGATCCTCACCGCCGAGCTGACCCAAAAAGTCGCGCTCGCGATCCGGCTGCGCCGCCGCGAGCTCGGCGCGCTGTTTTCGCTCGGGCTCTATGTGCTGGTGCTCGGCTGGTTCGCCTGGCGCATCCGCCGGCCGGGAACGAGCCTGCGCCCGCCGCTCGACGCGCTCTACGTCGTGCCGGTCTATGCGCTGCTGATCCTCGGCTGCTTGCACCGCGACCCGGCGGTGCTCCGCGCGCTCGAGCTCGGCGCGCTCGGCTCGCTCGTGCTCATCTTCGCCTCGGGCCTCGCCACCCGCCGCTCACCTGCTCGCCCCCTCTTTCACGCCACCGCGCTCGTCTGCGCCAACCTCGCCCTCTTCTACGTCGTCGTCTGGCACGCCGGGATCATCGACCTCATCCTCACGACGTTGCAGATGGCCGCGCCGAGCTGATCGCACCCGGGAAGATCTCGCTCGCCGATTCGTAGAGTGCGGTCACAAGAGGGGGTTCCCATGTCCACCAACAGCCCGGCGCTGGTTCTCGAACGCGGCTCGAACGCGCCGATGCGCGCCAACTTCACCGGCACCGGCGGCGAGATGTTCGGCCAGCTCTTCGTCGGCCTGCTGCTCACCGGCCTGACGCTCGGGATCTACCAGCCGTGGTTCACGGTGCGCCTGCAGCGGTACCTCTATTCCAAGATCACCTTCGGCCGGACCGCGCGCGGCAACCTCCGCTTCGAGTTCACCGGCGCCGGCGGAGAGCTGTTCACCATCGGTCTGGTCGGCATGGTCCTCACCGTGATCACGCTCGGGATCTACGGGCCCTGGTTCTACTGCAACCTCATCCGCTTCTTCACCGACCATTCGGCGGCGATCGCCGAGGACGGCACGCGCTACCAGCTCAAATTCGACGGCACCGGCGGACCGATGTTCGTCACCCTGTTCGTCGGCCAGCTTCTGACGATGGTGACCCTCGGCATCTACCTGCCCTGGTTCCTCTGCAAGCTGGAGCGGGCGATCTACTCGCAGACGCGCATCTTCGAAGACGGCCAGTCGGCGGGCGGGCTCGACTTCCTCGGGACCGGCGGCGCGCTGTTCGGGCAGTACCTGATCGGGCTCATCCTCACCGGGCTCACCCTCGGGATCTATCTCGCCTGGTTCGAGGTGCGGCTCGAAAAGTTCATGCTGGAAAACACCCGGGTGCGGATCCACGAGCGCACCTTCGCCGGCGGCTACGACGGCACGGGCGGCCAGCTCTTCGCCAAGCTCTTCGTCGGCGGGCTGCTCACCGGGCTCACCTTGGGGATCTACTACTTCTGGTTTCTCGCCAGCCTCGTCCATTACCAGCTCTCGCATATCGTGGTGCGCGAGGTCTGATTCCCTGCCGCTCCGATCCGCTCTTCGATCAGCTCGCGATCCGGAGGTGGGCTTTGCCGTCTTCGGCGATTTGGACCGGAGAGGCGGGCAAGGTGTCGAGGAGCGGGACGCCGGATTTGTCGAGGCGGCCGAAGGTGAGGACGCCGGTCGGGCAGGACTGGACGCAGGCCGAGCAGCGCACGCACTCGGGATCTTGCATCGGCAATCCTTTGTTGGCGAAGGCCATCACGTCGATGCCCTGGTGGCACACCGACGTGCAGATGTTGCAGGAGATGCACTTTTTCTTTTCGGCGAAAATGCGGAAGCGGGAGAAGCGCGCGTAGATGTGCATCAGCGCGGCGAGCGGGCAGGCGAACCGGCACCACACCCGGCCCGAGAGCCAGAAGTAGCAGCCGACGCCGACGATGCCGGCCAGGCCGATGTCGACCAGGTGGTAGTAGTCGAGCGCGAAGATCCCGAAAACTGTATTATTCGAAAGGAATCGATCGTACAAATGTTGAGACGAGGCGCCGAGCGCGCTCGTGGGGAAATACCAGCTCACCACCCGGGCGAAAAAGAGCGCGAGCGCGAATAACAGCACGCCCTGCCCCACCAGATTGACCCGGTTCCAGCGCGGGCCGTGCGGCATTTTCGTGCGCTGCCGATCGCCGAGCGTCTCGGCCAGCGCGCCGCACGAGCAGATGAAGCCGCAATAGGCGCCTTTGCCCCAGCGGCGGACGATGAGCGGGATGATCACGAAGGTCTGGATGAGGCCGATCACCAGCCACCAGGTCATCGGGCGCGGGGTGAAGAAGTTCCAGATGAAGAGCGGCCACGCCAGAATGAAGCCGAACGCGCGCCAATATTCGCGGCCATAATCGTAATTGCAAACGGGGAATAAGTGATCGGCGACCGTCTTGCCGAAGCCGTGGTCGAATGCGCCGGTCGCACCGGCGTAGGGCAGGATGAAATAGGGAATCAGAAATAGTGGAATGATCTGAAACGCGATCAGTGCGAGGGTCTGGCGGGTGACGTAGGGGGTTTTCCGTCGCTGAATCCGACGCCAGCCGAACAGGGCCACGCACACGCAATAGGCGAATGAATAATAAAATCCTGGCTGGCGCAGCGTGATCGCGGCGATTTTGGACCAATGAGACGCGCCGAAGCTCTCAGGCAGATTGTAAGGAAACCAATGGTGAACGTGAAAGGCCTGGTTTATCGCGCCGCCCGCTTTCCAATTATATAAAAAGAAGCAGAAGGCCAAGAACGCGGCGAAGCCGGCGTAGCTCGAGGCGCGCCACTCGCCGCGGATCGGGATGCCCGAGCGGCGGAAGAAATCGAGCGGGGCCTCGCGGCCGATCATCGCGAACACCACGTCGTTCGGCAGGGTGAGCGCGGCGCCGTCTCCGTCCTCGAGCTCGACCGCGCTCGCGGTCACCCGGGAGAGCTTCGAGCCGAGCAGCAGGCGCACCGAGCCCGGTTTGGTCGCGCGCATGCGCACGGTCATCGACGCGCTCACCCGCTCCGACGAGGGATTTTCGATCTGCACGTCGGCGGCCGGGTCGTGCTCGAGCGCGCGCAGCTTCTCCACGTTCTCCGGCTTGGGGCGCGCCAGCTCCTTTTTGCGATAGCTGAGGGTGACCTCGGCGCCGGCGAGCGCGAGCGCGACCGCCGACTCCACCGCCGAGTCGCCGCCGCCCACCACCAGCACCTTCTGTCCCGCATAGTCGAGCGGGTCGTAGAGCCGATGGTAGACCTTGTCGAGGTGCTCGCCCTCGCAGCCGAGCTCGCGATAGTTGCCGCTTCTGCCGATGCCGACGATCACCCGCAGCGCGCGGGTGACCGCGCCGTCGTGGTGCACGAGCAGCTCGCCGCCTTTGCGCTCGATGCGCTCGACGTGGGCGCTCGTCACCTCGATCTTGGCCGCGCGTCGCTGCGCCTCGAGCTCCTCGAGCAGCGCCTCTTTTATCTTGGCGGTGAGCTTGAGCTGGCCGGCCGGCACCATCTCCGTCGGGTAGGTGAAGATCGGTTTGTGCTTGGGAAAATTCTGGATGGTGTTCCACTCCTGCGCCGCCTCGTAGACCACGAAGCGCAGACCCGCCCGCTTGGCCTCCAGCGCGGCGGCGATCCCGGAGACGCCGGCGCCGACGATCGCCAGATCGAGCCGCTCCGGATCGTCCTTGCCGCCGCGCTTTTCGGCGAAGTCGGGCTCGGCCAGGATCGCCTCCACCGCGCGCGCGCCCGAGTCGGCGGAGAATTTGAGCAGCGGGACGCCCATCAGATCGCCGACCAGGCGCACGCCCGGAACCCGAGTGCGCCCGTCGGGCTCGGACTCGGGCAGCCGCTCGACGGTGCCGGCCGGCCAGCCGGTGTGAAGCCAGCGAATGTAACGACCGAGCATGGGCCCCCTCGCCCGCGACGGCGCGCGCGGCATCATTATTACGCTACGCCGGCAATTGTGGATCGGTTTCGGGTCGTGTAGCTTTTCGCGACCATGCTCGAGCTGATGGAGGATCTCGGCCGGCGCGCCGCGCTCGCGGTGACGGAGAAGTTCGGCGCGCAGCCGGGGGTGCCGCCGATCCTGACGGTGGCCCGCGCGACCAAGCCGGAGTTCGGCGATTTGCAGATCTCGGCCGCGCTTCAGCTCGCCAAGGCGCTCGGGCAAAAGCCGCGCGAGATCGGCCAGGCGATCGCGGACGCGCTCGCGAGCCATCCGGCGATCGCGAAGGTCGAGCTGGCCGGGCCCGGGTTCGTCAACCTGCACCTCTCGGACCTTTGGCTCGCGGCGCACGTCGCGGACGCGCTCGCGCTGCGCTCGATCGGCGAGGGCCAGACGGTGGTGATCGACTATTCGTCGCCGAACGTCGCCAAGCCAATGCACATCGCGCACATCCGCTCGACCATCATCGGCGACGCGATCAAGCGCGTGCTGCGCGCGGTCGGATATCAGGTGATCGCCGACAATCATCTCGGCGATTGGGGCACTCAGTTCGGAAAATTGATCGTCGCCTTCAAGCGCTGGCTCGATGCGGACGCGTTCGCGAAGGAGCCGGTCGAGGAGCTGCTCCGGCTCTACATCCGCTACACCGAGGAGGAGGAGCGCGAGGCGGGCGGCCGCGTCGAAGAAGAGGGCGAGGCCGCCGAGGTGAAAGAGGCGCCGCCGATTTTGAAAGCGGCGCGCGAGGAGCTGGTCAAGCTGCAACAGGGCGATCCCGAAAACGTCGCCCTGTGGAAGAAGTTCATCGCGGTGTCGATGGCCGAGTTCGATGCGATCTATCGCCGGCTCGGGGTGAGCTTCGACGTCATTTTAGGCGAGAGCTTTTATAATGATCGGCTCGCGGACACGGTCGCGCGGCTCGAACGGGAGAAGATCGCCGAGCCGAGCCAGGGCGCGATGGTGGTCTTCTTCACCGAGGAGCGCGACGGCGAGGCGCTGCCGCCGTTCTTGGTGCGCAAGGCCGACGGCGGATTCAACTACGGCGCCACCGACGTGGCGGGCGTGCTCTATCGCATCGAGCGCTGGCATCCGGCGCGCATTCTGATCGTCACCGACGAGCGGCAGCAGCTCCATTTTCGCCAGCTGTTCGCCACCGCGCGCCGGCTCGGGGTGACGTGCAGCCTCGAGCACGTCTGGTTCGGGCTGATGCGGCTTCCCGAAGGGACCATCTCGACCCGCAAGGGCAAGGGGCTCATCTATCTCGAGGACCTGCTCGACGAGGCGGAGCGGCGCGCGCTCGCGGTGGCGAACGAGTCGAGCCCCGGGCTCTCCGACGAGGAGCGGCGCGAGGTGGCGCGGGTGGTCGGCATCGGCGCGGTCAAATACAACGATCTCTCGCGCGACCGGCAGTCGCTCATCAGCTTCACCTGGGACAAGGCGCTGGCGCTCACCGGCAACACCGCGCCCTATTTGCAATACGCCTACGCGCGCATTCGATCGATCTTGCGCAAGGCCGAGGCCGAGGGCGCCAGGCCCGGTCCCCTAGGTGCGCTCGCGCCGATCGAGCGCGCGCTGGTGCTGCGCCTGTTCGGCTTCGGCGAAGCGGTCGAGCAGGTGGCGCGCTCGGCCCGGCCGCACACGCTCGCCGATTATCTCTACGCGCTGGCCGGCGCGTTCTCCACCTTCTACGCCGAGCACCCGGTGCTCAAGGCCGAGCCGGAGGTGCGGGCGGCGCGCCTGACCCTCTCCGCGCTCACCGCCGATACGCTGAAAAAAGGGCTCGATCTCCTCGGTATCGAGGTGCTCGAGCGGATGTAGCTTTCATGAGCTCCGTCGGTTTGCTCATTTGAGGAGAGTGAAATGAATCGGATTCAGCTCATTACTTTCGCCGCGCTCGCGCTCACCGCGGGCGGCTGCGCGCACTCGAAATCTGCGCCGCACAGCGCGGCGACTCCGGCGTCGTCGAAGCCGGTCGCGTCGGTGGTCCACGTCCCCTTCTCCCAGCTCGCGGCGGTCGACGTGCCCGAGCTGCGCTGGAAGTACACGCCCGAGGAGATCGCGACCGAGTGCGCGCAGGCGGAGACGACCGCGACGGGCGAGCTCGCCAAGCTGGTGGCGCAGCCCGACGCGCAGCGCACCTTCGCCAGCTCGTTCGATGCGTTCGAGCAGATCATGACCGACTACACCGACCGGGTGACCCGGTTGTCGTTTTTGAAAGAGGTCCATCCCGACGCCAAGGTGCGCGCGGCGGCCGCCAATTGCGAAGAGCGCTCGGGGAAGTTCTTCGTCGAGGTGGGCGCGCGCAAGGATCTGTATCTGGCGATGAAGGGCTATCAGGCGAATCAAGGAAAAACCGAGCCGCTCGCGCCGATCGATCGGCGGCTCCTCGAGATCACCATGCGCGACTTTCGCCGCAACGGCCTCGCGCTCTCCGACGCCGACCGCGCCAAGCTGGTCGAGATCCGCTCGCAGATCGCCAAGCTGCAGACCGAATATTCGGCCAACCTCGATAATGATACTTCGTCGATTGAAGCGACCGCCGCCGAGCTCGCCGGGCTGCCCGCGAGCTATCTCGCGCGGCTGAAGAAGGCGCCCGACGGCAAGTATATCGTCACCACCAAATATCCCGATTACTACCCGCTGATGGAGAACGCGCGCGCAGAAGAGCTGCGCAAGCGCGAATATCTGGCGTTCAATTCGCGGCAAACCGAAAAGAACCTGCCGCTCCTCACCCAGGCGGTGGCCCTGCGCGCCGACGCCGCCAAGCTGCTCGGCTATGCCAATCACGCCGACTTCGTGACCGAAACGCGGATGGCGAAGAATTCGGCCGAGGTGATCTCGTTCTTGAAAAAACTCGGGACCGAGCTCGAGCCGGGCGCCGCCGCGCTCGACAAGAGGATGCTCGCGCTCAAGCGCAAAGAGACCCACGACCGCCACGCGATCTTGCAGGTGTGGGATTGGCGTTATTACATGCGCGAAATTCGCGAGCAGGATTTCAAGCTCGACGACGAAGCGATTCGCGCCTATTTCCCCGCGCCCAAGGTGCTGGCGGGAATGTTTCAGGTCTATTCGACGATCCTCGGCGTGAGCTTCGATCCGGTCGCGAATCCGAACGTGTGGGCCGACGGGGTTCGGCTCTACGAGGTTCACGATCGCACGCCGGGCGGCGGCGGCAAGCTGCTCGCCAAGTTCTATGTCGATCTGTTTCCGCGGCCGGGAAAATATGGCCACGCGGCGAGCATGCCGATCGGGATCTCGCGCGAGGTGAAGAGCGGATATCAGATTCCGCTCTCGGCGCTGGTGGTGAATTTCAATCCGCCGGCGAGCGGCAAGCCGGCGCACCTTTCGGTCGATGAGGTCGAGACCCTGTTTCACGAGTTCGGCCACATCATGCACATGTCGCTCACCACGGTTCCGTACAACTCGCTCGCGGGCGCCAACGTCGACGTCGACTTCGTCGAGGCGCCGTCGCAGATGATGGAGAACTTCGTCTATCAGCCCGAGGTGCTGCGGCTCATCACCGACGATCCCGCGCATCCGGGGCAGCCGATGCCGGCGTCGCTCATGGCGACCATCGCCAAGGCGCGCACCTGGAACGCGCCGGTCCGCTATCGCCGGCAGGATTTCCTCGCGCGCTTCGACATGTTCATTCACACCGAGGGCGATCACGTCGACGTCGATGCGGCCGACCATCGGCTGCGCCAGGAGATCACCGGCTATCCGGTCGACCCGAGCGAGCACTTCGCCGCCAGCTTCGGCCACATGATGGGCGGCTACGACGCCGGCTATTACGGCTATCTGTGGAGCAAGGTGTTCGCCG
>JANWLJ010000077.1 GCA_025450955.1 Polyangium sp. (in: bacteria)
GATCGATGCGCGCGCGCGCCACCCCGCCGCTCTTGGCGTCGGGCGCGAGGCGGACCAGCGCGATCACGCCGCCGACGCACAGGAGCGGGCCGGCGGCGCGCACGGGGCCGAACCGCTCGCCGCCGAAAATCACCCCAACCAGCGCGGCCCACAGCGGATAGGCCGAAGCGATCGAGAGCGCGGTGGTGATTCCGATTCGGCGCGCGGCGGTGAAGAACAGGCTGTCGGCGAGCGCGTAGGAGCAGATCACCGACGCCAGGAGCCAGCCGCTCTGAGCGGCGCTGACCCCGGAGAAAAGATTCCGCCCGTGGAGCGCGAGAGTGAAGACCAGGTAGATCGGCAGCACCACCGACGCGCGCGCCAGGTTGACCCGCTGCGAGCCGACGTCGCGCGAGGCCTTCGCGTACCGCGTCGAGGCGTAGGCCCAGGTGCACGAGCTGCCGAGCGCGGCGGCGGCGCCGAGGAGGGCCATGCTACCTCGCTACAGCAGCGGAGCGAGCTCGGCCGCTTTGGGGAACAGGCCGAAGATGCCGCCGGTGTGAAGAAAGACGATCCGTTCGCCGAACGCGCGCGGGTCGCGGGCAAGCTCGCGGGTCAGGCCGTAGAACGCCTTGCCGGTGTAGACCGGGTCGAGGACGATCCCTTCTGCCCGGGCGACGTCGCGCAGGAGCGCGAGCTCCTCGGGGCGGCTCTTGGCGTAGCCGCGGCCGACGTAGCCGTCGCGGATCTCGATCTCGCTGCGATCGAAGCGCACGTCGAGATGGAACCGCTCGATCGCCTGCTCGACGATCTCTCCAATCACCCGCACGAAGTAGTCGCGGTCGTCGCAGACGTTGACCCCGACCACCCGCCAGGGGAGCCCGAGCAGCTTGACCCCGAGGATGAGGCCCGCGCCGGTGCCGCCCGAGCCCGCGGCGTAAACGAGCGTCGCCGGTCCCGGGGGAAGCTCGGCGGAAAGCTCCTCGACGCAGCGGATGTAGCCCCAGGCGCCGAGCGCGTTCGAGCCGCCTTCGGGAATCGCGTA
Organism: Polyangium sp. (in: bacteria); assembly: GCA_025450955.1. Classification (GTDB taxonomy): domain Bacteria; phylum Myxococcota_A; class Polyangia; order Palsa-1104; family Palsa-1104; genus JANWLJ01. The sequence continues at coordinate 1,025 of JANWLJ010000077.1, forward strand.
CGGTTTTTTGCCGCGGGCGCGCAGCTCGGCGGCGACCTCGACGAACAGCTCGGCGCGCCGCGCGTATTCGGGGCGGCTCACCCAGCGCACCTCGGCGCCGACCAGCCGATCGAGCAGGATGTTGGCCTCGATCGCCGGCGGCCGCGTCGGATCGTCGGTGCGAAGCAGGAGATAGCTGCCGAGCCCGAGCTGCGCCGCCGCCACCGCCGTCGCGCGGCAGTGATTGGACTGCTCGCCGCCGCAGGTGATGACCGTGTCGGCGCCCTGGCGCACCGCCTCGGCGAACAGGAACTCGAGCTTGCGGATCTTGTTTCCCGAGAGCGCCGAGCCGGTGAGGTCGTCGCGCTTGGCGAACAGGCTCACCCCGAGCTGGGCAGAGAGCCGGGCGAGCGGCTCGAGCGGCGTCGGCAGGCGCGCGCGGCGGATTCGCTCCGGATAGTCGATGGCCGAACGCGAGGTCTCGGAGGGCACGCGGTTCTCCTCAGGGTTTGACGAACGGATTCGAGCGCCGCTCGTCGCCGATGGTGGTGGGCGGCCCGTGGCCGGGGATGACGCGGGTCTCGGGCGAAAGGGTGTAGAGCCGCTCGCGGATCGAGCGCTCGATGGTGTCGAAGTCGCCGCCCGGTAGATCGGTGCGGCCGATCGAGCGCTGAAACAGGGTGTCGCCGGCGAGCAGCAGCGGATCGTCGCTCTCGCGCTCGACCTGAAAGCAGCAGCTCCCCGGGGTGTGGCCGGGGGTGTGGATCACGCGCGCCGCGCGCTTGCCGAACGCGAGCGATTCTCCGTCGGAGAGTGGATGCTCGACCGGCGCGACCGGCCGCACCTGCCAGCCGAACATCGCCGCCTGCATCGCGAAGCCGTCATAGAGAAACTGATCCGCGGGATGGAGCGCGATGGTGCCGCCCGCCTGCTCCTTGACGTCGCGCGTTTCATAAATGTGATCGAGGTGCGCGTGGGTGTGGATGATCCACTTCACGGTCAGATCGTAGTGACGCACGATCTCGAGGATGCGCAGGTGCTCGCCGCCCGGGTCGACCACCACCGCCTCTTTGGTGTCGGCGCAGGCCAGGATCGAGCAGTTGCACTGGAACGCCCCGACGGCAAACGTTTCGAGCAGCAGCACGGGCCGGATATAGCACGAAAAGTTGCGCCGCCTCGAGGCGCGTGGAACCTGAAGAGATGCACGCGCTCCTGGTCCCGCTCCTCGCCGCGCTCTCGGGCGCCGCGCCCGCTTTGCCGAAGGCGCCGCACGCGCAGGCGATCCATCATTCGACCACGCGCCGCAGCTCGCCGCCGCCGCGTGGGCAGGCCCGGCTGCGCAATCCCGAGCGCGAACGCCGCGCGCCGGGAAAATCGACGGTGCGCCACCGGGTTCGCTATCCGCTGGTCGAGCTGCACGCGGTCAACCTCGACGAGTCGCTCGCCTGGCGCCCGTACGACGATCGCGGCCGGACCCGCCGCGCCTCCGATCGCGAGCTCACCCGCCTGTTCCGCTGCTATCACGACGGCAAACAGCACCGGGTCGATCCGCGTCTCGGCCGCGTGCTCTATCAGGTGGCGCGGCACTATCCCGGCCACCGGATCGAGATCTATTCGGGCTATCGGCCGCGCGCCTACTGCACGCTGGCGCACAGCCGGCATCTGACCGCGAGCGCAATCGACTTTCGCATCGACGGCGTGAAGAACGAGGCGCTGATCGCCTGGCTGCGCGCGACCTTTCATCCGGTCGGGGTCGGCTACTATCCAAACGGGATTCACGTGCACCTCGACGTCGATCGCACCCACGATACCTACTGGGTCGATCCCGGCGCGCCCGCGGCGGCGCCGCTGGTCGCGATCGGCGACAGCGCGCCCGAGGCGATCGAGGCGAGCGGCGACGAGACGGTCGCTCCCGAAGAGGCGGCCGAAGGTCCGACCGAGCCGCCGCTCGACGATCCCGCGATCGACGAATAGCGCCCGAAAATCATGTAAGCTGCGCCGATGCGTTGGTTGGTGTTTTGCTGCGCGTTCGCGCTGTCGGCCTGCGCCGCTTCGCGCGCCGCCGATCCCGAAGATCCGCCGATGCACGGCGAGCTGTCGCTGCTCTACGATGCCGGCGAGGAGGCCCCGCCCGATCTCGGCGGCGGCGGCGGCTTCGACTTCGGCGGCGGCGCGGTCGATCTCGCCGGCGGCGGCTGCAACCTCGCCCGGGTGGTGGTGAACGAAATTCAGACCGGCGGCACCACCGGCTCCGACGAATTCATCGAGCTCTACAATCCCTGCCCGAACGCGATCGATCTCACCGGCTCGACGGTGGTCTATCGCGCCGCGACCTCCAACACCGACGACAACACGCTCGCCAAGCCGACCCAGAGCATCGCCGGCGGCGGCTATTTCTTGATCGCCGGCATGGCCTATTCCGGCAGCGCCAAAGCGGACGTGACCTACACCTCGGGCGGGCTGGCGGCGACCGGCGGCGCGGTCGGGCTGCGCGCACCCGGCGGCGCGCTCCTCGACTCGGTCGGCTGGGGCTCGGCCAACAATGTCTTCGTCGAGAAGGCGACCGCGACCAACCCCGCCGCCGGCCACTCGATCGCGCGCATCCCGAACGGCAACGACACCAACGACAACAGCGCCGATTTCTCCGAAAAGACCTCGCCGACTCCGCGCGCGAGAAATCTGTAACACGCCTTTCAGCCCGCCGCTCGGTTGCCGCTCCGGACTCTCGGACGTATGATCGAACGCTCATGTCAGGCGGCGCAGAGCGGGTGGTGGTCGAAAATCCCGCCGACGGTGGTCTCTTCTACTGGCTCGTCAAGCTCTACGCGCTCGCCGCGCTGGCGCTCGGGATGGTGCTGGTGTTCATCGGGCTCGGGGTCTACGTCCACTTCGCCCGCGAGCTGCCGCCGCTGCCCGATCTCGCCACCTACGCCCGCACCGCGCCCGGAGTGACCACGCTCTATGCGCTCGACGGCGCGGTGATCGGCGAGCTCGCCACCGAGCGCCGCGAGATCGTCCCGCTCGAGCGGGTGCCCGAGCCGCTCATCAACGCCTTTCTCTCCACCGAAGATCGTCGCTTCTTTCACCACGGCGGGCTCGACCTGCGCGGCACCTTGCGCGCGCTCGTCACCAACCTGCACGCGGGCGGGGTGGTGCAGGGCGGCTCCACGATCACCCAGCAGGTGGCCAAGGCGTTTCTCTCCTCGGAGCGCACGCTCTCGCGCAAGATCAAGGAGGCGATCTACGCGCGCCGCCTCGAGGGCCGCTACTCCAAGCGTGAGATCCTCGCGCTCTATTTGAACCACATTTTTCTCGGCGCGGGCGCCTACGGGGTCGAGGCGGCGGCGCGCCGCTACTTCGACAAAGACGTGTGGCAGCTCGATCTCGCGCAGATGGCGATGATCGCCGGCTTGGCCCGCGCGCCCTCGCGCGACAACCCGCTCACCGACGAGGTGGCCGCGCTCAAGCGGCGCGCCACCGTGCTCGACAACATGGTGGAAAACGGCGTGCTCGCGCGCGCCGAGGCCGACAAGTGGAAGCGCGCGTCGCTCGAGGTCCATCCGCGGCGCGACTACTTCCACGAGGTCACGCCCTACTTCTCCGAGCAGGTGCGGCGCGAGCTGGTGAAGAAGCTCGGCCAGCACGCGCTCTACGAAGGCGGCTACCGGGTCGAGACCACGGTGTTGCCGTGGGTCGATGTGGCGGCGCAGGAGAACGTCGACGCGGCGGTGCGCAAGCTCGACAAGCGCCAGGGCTGGCGCGGCCCCGAGGCGCGGCTCACCGACGGGCAGCTCGCCGAATTTCGCGCTCGCGAGCGCGCGCTCTACGGCACCGCGCATCTCACAGAGGGCAAGCTCTACCTCGGCCTCGTCGAGAAGGTGACGAGCTCCGGCGCGACGGTGCGGGTGGGCGCGCGGAATTATTTTTTGCCGCTCGAGAACATGACTTGGGCGGCGCCCTTTTCCGCCACCGACGCGACCAACGACAAGACCATCACCTCGGCGACCGAAGCGCTCAAGCGCCGCGACGTGGTGTGGGTCAAGTGGGCCTATCGCTCGTCGGTGCCGCGCTACAGCGACTTCATCTACAACGAAGAGGGCGAGGCGACCTGGCTGCCCGAGCAGCCCTACAAGAAGCCGCCGAAGACGGTGGTGCTCGCGCTCGAGCAGACCCCGCGGGTGCAGGCCGCGCTCTACACCTACGATCACCACGACGGCTACGTGCTGGCGATGGCGGGCGGAGACGACTTCGATCGCTCCGAGTTCAACCGGGTGACCCAGGCCTGCCGCCAGCCGGGCTCGGCCTACAAGCCCATCTTCTACTCGCTCGCGCTCGATCGCGGCTATTCGTTCAATACGCTGTGGAACGACAAACCGAAGGCCGAGATCGATCCCACCACCGGCCAGCTCTGGATCCCGCAGAACGTCGACGGCAGCTACAACGTCTCGGCCTCGCTCGAGCGCGCGCTGGTCTGGTCGAAGAATCCTCCGTCGGTGGAGATCTTCCACATCCTCGGCGCGCCGGCGATCGAGAAGTGGGCGCACCGGCTCGGGCTGACCACGCCGCTCGTCACCTCGCCCAAGTGCGAAAAGGAGTTCTGCTCGTCGCTCGCGCTCGGCGCCTCGTGCGTTCACATGGACGAGATGACCCGCGCGTTTTCGGTGTTCGCCAAAAACGGCGTGCCCGAAGATCCGGTGATGATCCGCCGCGTGATCGATCGCTCCGGCCGGGTGATCGTCGACCACACCGCGTGGGACGATCCGTGGGTGAGGCAGGACGAGCGGCTCGATCGCGCGGCCGCCACCGCCGGCGAGGTGAGAAAACCGGTGATCCCGCCGCGCACCGCCTATCTCACCTCCAAGCTCTTGCGCGAGATCGTCACCACCGGCCACTCCGGCCCGATCCGCGCCACCCAGATCCTCTCGGCCGGCAAGACCGGCACCTCGAGCCACACCTCGGACGTCTGGTTCGTCGGCTACACCTCGCGCTGGATGACCACCGCCTGGATCGGCGACGACACCTATCAGCGTCAGCTCGGCTTCAAGGACGCCTCGTTCATGCTCAGCGTGCCGATGTGGGCGCGCTACATGTACGAGGTCGCGCGCGATCAGCCGCTCAAAGACATCCCGTGGGCAGTGCCGCCCGGGGTCAAGGCGAGCGACACCGGCGGGCCGCTCAAAAAAGGCTATCCGCCGCCGCCGCCGCCCGGCTTCGATCTCGAC
>JANWLJ010000078.1 GCA_025450955.1 Polyangium sp. (in: bacteria)
TCATCCCTTGCGCGTACGAGCAGACCTTGGCGGCGTAGAGCGCATCGGCGATCGCGGAGATGAGCGCCGCGCGATCGCCCTTGTAGCGCGGCTCGGGGCCGGTGAGCTCGCGGCTCGCCTGAACCCGCTCGGCCTTCATGCTCGACATCACCCGCGCGTCGATCGCCGCCGCGATGGTCGGGATCGGCACCGCCAGATCGAGCGCCACCTGCGCGGTCCACTTGCCGGTGCCCTTCTGCCCTGCCGCGTCGAGCACCACATCGACCAGCGGCCGCTTGGTCTCCGGATCGCGCACCTTGAAAATCTTGGCGGTGATCTCGATCAGGAACGACTCCATCCGCCCGCGGTTCCAGGTCGCGAACAGCTCGGCCAGCTCTTCGGTGCCCATCCCGAGCCCGCGCTTCAAGAGATCGTAGGCCTCGGCGATGAGCTGCATGTCGCCGTACTCGATCCCGTTGTGGACCATCTTGACGAAGTGGCCCGCGCCGTCGGAGCCGATATAGGTGACGCACGCGCCCGAGTCGGTCTTGGCCGCGATCGCCTCGAACACCGGCCGGACCGGCTCGTAGGCCTCCTTGGCGCCGCCCGGCATCAGGCACGGTCCGCGCCGCGCGCCCTCCTCGCCGCCCGAGACCCCGGCGCCGAAGAAATAAATTCCGCTCTTGGCGAGCTGAGCTTCGCGCCTTTGCGTGTCCTTGAACCAGGAGTTGCCGCCGTCGATGACGATGTCGCCCTTGTCGAGAAGCGGGATCAATTTCTCGAGCGTCATGTCGACCGGCGCGCCCGCTTTGATCATCATCAGGATCCGGCGCGGCCGCTCGATCGCCGCCACGAATTCTTTGAGCGTCTTTTCGCCGCTGAGCTGCTTGCCCGGGTGCGCGGAGATGAACTTGTCGATCCAGTCGGTCTCGTAGTTCCACACCGCGACCGAAAAGCCGTGCTCCTCGATATTGAGCGCCAGGTTCTGCCCCATCACCCCGAGCCCAATGACGCCGAACTTGGCCATGCGCGCACCTCCAGGATTAGGAAAGTGAGGATACAATGGACCGATGCAACGTGGATCGGTTCTCGCCCTGCTGTTTGTCCTCCTGGCGCCGCTCCTCGCGGGCTGCCCGAGCGCGCCGGTGGTGCAGACCCCCGACGCGCAGGCGGTGGTCGATCTCGGCCTCGCCCCGCCGGTCACGCTCGCGCCCGCGCAGACCACCACCTCCTGCCTCGCCGTCGACGCGAACGCGGTCTACTGGACCGATCAGGGCTCGGGAAATCGGGTCATGAAGGTCGCGCTCGCAGGCGGCGCGCCCCAGGTGCTCGCGACCGGCGGCGACAAGCCGGGCTGCGTCGCGATCGATCAGACCAACGCCTACTACACCGACGGAGGCTCGGCCACCTTGATGAAGGTGCCGCTCGCGGGCGGCGCGCCGGCCGCGCTCGCGCAAAACCAGCACGTGCTGCCCGAGCGCAAGCCGCTCCTCGCCTCGGACGGCAGCTTTGTCTACTTCATCACCGACGTCTACGGCGACGTCGACGCCTACAACAACAAGAACGCGATCGTGCGGGTGCCGATCTCGGGCGGCCCGGTCGAGGTGCTGGTCGCCGAGGTGATCGGCGATCCCGCCGGCCTCGCGGTCGACACGGCCAACGTCTACTTCAGCGACTCGACCGGCGTCTACGCGCAGCCGAAGAGCGGCGCCGCCCCGCTCGCCATTCCCGCGATGTCGACCATCCACTCGAACTCGTTCGCCACCGACGGCGTGAACCTGGTGATCGCCGAGGTGAGCGCGATCGGCCAGGGCGACCTCGCGCTCTTCCGCACGGACGGCAACGGCCGCACGGTACTCTCTTCCACCCTCGCCTCCTCGCTGGCGATCGACGCAAGCGGCGTCTACGCCAAGATGAACAATGCGCTCGTTCGCTTCAAGCTCGACGGCTCCGGGATGGCCACGCTGGCCTCGAGCGCCCCGCGCGCAATCGCGCTCGACTCCGCCAACATCTACTTCACCGACGGCGCATCGATCTTGAAGCTGAGCAAATAAAGGGCTATGACGCTCACATGACGGGGAGAAGAACATTTGCGCACGGCCCCGAGGGCGGCTGGTCGGCGATCTCGGTCCACCTCGAGGCGGCCTCGGGCGGCAAGGAGGGCTTTTATCTCACGCTCTTTTCCGACGGCCGCGCGCCGTCGGTGGTGTTCCTCCGCCCGGCGCAGCTCGCGCACCTGATCGATCTGGCGGCGCAGACGCAGGTGACCGATCAACAGATCTGGGAGTCGGTGGCGCGCATTCCGCTCGAGCCGCTGTTGCCGAGCCGCTCGCTCTCGTCGAAGCTGCGGGCGCTGCTCGTCGATCAAGCGACGCCGATTCGCGAGCAGGTGCGCGCGCAGGCCGAGCGCCAGCCGCCCGCCTCCGAGCCGCTCGAGGGCGAAGCGCCCGCGCCGCCGAGCCCGCCCGAGCACAGTGACGATCGAGACGAACGCGATCCGCCGCTCTCCTGATCCACGCCCACTCTTTTCTCGCTCACCCACATCCTCCTACCCATTTTACTCGGGTCGATTGTCCATAGCCTGGGGCAGGACTCCCCAGATCGGGCGCTCACGCCCCAGGGAAAGCGGGCGCTCCGGCTGGCAAGCGGCGTGCAATGAGTCACCAGCGCCACCGACGAAGGAGCAGGCCCGTGAAGAAGGTCGACTACTACGCGATCCAGCAGCCTTGGCGGATTCCGAAGTGGCTGGGGGCGACCCTCGGCGGAGTGTTCGGCGTGATCGCGATCGGCGCGGTCTGGGCGATCATCGCCCTCACCCGGCCGCCCGCCGCGCCGGTGGCCGTCGTCGCTGCGACCCTCGCGCCCGCGCCGGTCAAAGCGCCCGCCGCGCAGCCCGCGGCGACCACAGCGCCGGTCGCGCCGGCCGCCGAAGTCGCCGACGCCGCGCCCGCGCCGAGCGCTTCGCGTCATCACTCGCACGCGCGGGCGTCGCGCCATCACCACGGGCATCACGCGGTCGCGCGGCGCTCCCAGGTGAGCTCGGGCCGCGCCAAGGCGATCTTGGCCAAGCGCGACAACAGCCACACCAGCCGCAAGGACAAAGACGCCCTCGACAAGCTGCTCGGGCTTTAGCGCTCTCTACACTTCCAAATCGCCGGCTTTGAAGTCGGTGAACATGCCGTCCCGCACCGCCCACAGCGACGGGAACCAGGTGAGCTGCGCGCTCTTCTCGAGGAGGTCCATCGGATTTCCGCGCAAAGAGGCGGTGCCGATCCCGATGATGCGCCGGACCACCATCAGGTGCTCGCGCTTGAACCGCTGCATCCCGGCGTCGATGTCGACCAGCCCTTCGGCGACCGCGAGCAGCGCGCCGTTTTCAGCGGGCTCGGCGTAGAGCTGCATCAGATCGATCTGATGGCGCGCGAGCGCGCGCTGAAAGGACTCCCACACCTCGGGCGCGCAGCTGTTCAGGCGCACGAAGCCGGGCGAGTCGAGCCCCGAGCCGCGCCCGAGCCGCGCGCGAATGACGAGATAGGCCGACGGCAACATGGTCTGAAAGAGCGTGAGCTGCCGCTCGAGCAGCACCCCGAGCTCGGCCACCCGAAAAAGCGCGCCACGCGCCTCGGCGAGCCGATCCCCGTCGAGGTGCAGCACCGTCTCGCCGAGCTCGTGAACCATCACCTTCATCCACAGCTCTTCGACCTGGTGGATCGATTGAAACAGGAGCTCGTCGGGGTGCGAGCGGTGCTCGGGCGCTTTTTGCAGCGAGAGCAGCTCGGCGGTCTTGAGATACCGCTCGTACTCGCTCGCGCCGTCGTCGTAGCGGGCATCGAAGCGATTGGCCGGCGCCGCGACGGGCGCGCCCTTGTCCGGCTTCATATCCTTTGGCTCCTCTGGTTCCACGAGCACCGGCGGCGTCATCGGCGCGGCGGCGGCGAGCCCGAGCTCCTCTTCGATCGCCCGCTCGCCTTCGACATACGAAGGATGGCGGAAGCTGTAGCCGAGCTCGCGCTTGAGCCGCGCGTTCGAGATCTTGCGGTTGCGCACCGCCCGCCTGGGCGCGCCCTGCGCCAAGGACGGCACCGACGGCACCGGCGGAGTCCCGAGCCGCGCGGTGAGCCAGTCGCAATATTCGCGCTGGGTGGTCGGGCGATCGTCGGCGACGCAGTAGACCGCGCCCGACGGCGCGCGCTCGGCGCTCGCGCGCACGATGCCCACCAGATCGTCGACGTGCACGCGCGAAAAAAAGTGGACGCCCTCGTCGATGAGCTTGTAGCTGCCCGCCTTGAGCCGCTCGCGCACGCCGCGGCCCGGTCCATAGATCGCCGCCAGGCGCAAGATCACCGTCGGCAGACCGGCCAGCCGCGCGGTCTCGACCGCGCTCTCGTCGGCGAGGCGCGGCGCGGCGGCCGGATCGCCGATCGAGATCGGGCTCTCCTCGTCTACGGTGACGCCGCTCTCGGTCTCGCCGTAGACCGCGGTCGAGCTGAGATAGATGAATTTTTGCGCGCCGACGGAGGACGCCGCTTCGGCGGCGCGGCGCGGCGGCTCGCCCGCGGGCATCTGGCCGAGCGGCGGGATCGAATAGACCACCACCGGCGAGCGGGTGTTGTAGAGCGCGGGCCCGAAGGCGCGCAGCTTGGCGGCGTCGAGCGCGTGGAGCTGGGCGCCGAGCGCGGCGAGCGGCTCGAGCCGCGCGAGGTTGCGCGCGCACACCCGTACTCTTTGTCCGTCGGCGAGGAGCGCGCGGGTCAGGCGCGCGCCGAGATACCCGCAGCCGAGGATCACCCAATCCATGGGCCTACCGTATCACGCGCGGCGGGCGCAGCCGACGCATCACGAGCCAGCCCGAGCCGAGCGCGACGAGCGCGTAAAGCCCGAGCCACAGCGCCGCCTGCGCGCGCGGCCAACCGAGCGGCGCCCAATCGAGCCGCAGCCGCGCCGCTTCTACGCTGAGCTTGGGATTGTTCTCCTGCAGAAGCATCCACGGCGCGTCGTGGCCGAGATCGCGATCGCCGCGCAAGAGGTGCGAGAGCAGCCA